>JANOCH010000298.1:0-5452 GCA_031412015.1 Chitinophagaceae bacterium | reverse complement strand
GAAATGGATGGTTTGACCTTGCTCAGCCGTCTGGGAGAATCCAGCCCCTTGATAAAAGCGGTCATTGTTTCAGCTTATGGCGATATGGAAAATATCCGCACGGCAATGAATCGTGGCGCATTTGATTTTATTACCAAGCCTATCAACTTTGAAGACCTGTCGGTAACGATGGAGAAAACAATAAAACATGTTCTCCAGTTACGCGAAACGCTGAAGGCGATCAAAGAAAACAATATCCTGAAGATGTATGTGGATGAGACCGTGCTCAATTTTATGGGCAGCCGGGAGTTTGAATCTTCGCTGATGCAAAACGAAACGGTGGAAGCCACGGTAGTTTTCCTGGATATCTGCAGTTTTACATCGATTAGTGAAAATGAATCGCCTGATACCGTAGTGAAGTTGCTCAATAATTATTTTGATGTAATAGTAAAAGAAATAATTGCACAAGGCGGGTATATTGATAAATTTATTGGTGATGCTATTATGGCTGTTTTTCGTGGTGATTATCATTTGGACAGGGCTATTGATGCCTGCCTGGCGGTGAGGGTAGAGATCGATAAATTGCCGGCGAGCTCAGAGCATGTTACTTTTAAACCAAAAGTATCTATTGGTATCAATAGCGGAGAAATGATCTCCGGTAATATTGGTTCTGCCAACCTGCGTCGCCTTGATTATACAGTGATTGGTGATTCCGTAAATACAGCACAGCGGTTACAATCGGCTGCTAAAGAAGGTCAGATCATTATCAATGAAGCCACCTATGAAAAAGTGAAAGAATCATTTAATTGCCGCAAAGTAGGAGAGGTGAGCCTGAAAAATAAAGCTAACCAGGTAACGATCTATGAAGTGATGGATTAAAAAGGATCCCTTTTACTATTTCTTCAATCCGGGCGACCACCTTTATTTTTTCATGACAGGTTTCCTGATAACGCTTTGCCGGAATAGATCTGGAAACGGGCACTCGCAGCCAGGGCCCCGCTGATAGTAAGAGTGGGGTTGGTGCTATTGGCTACAAATCTATACCATACATCATTCCTGTTTCCTGCTGGTGTTCCTGCTCCGCAGGCGCCTGCGATGGTAGTATAGGTAGCTCCTGTTATTGTACCTGCGGTATTCACACAAGTGGTGGAAGAAGTTAATAGTGTGGCGTTACCGCATAAATTATTTGGTTGTGCAAATGAAAAAATTGGCAAGAATAAAAAGATGGCCAATCTTATGGTTCCCTTCAAAACATGTTGGATATTAAGAGAAGTCTTCATAGCCGGTGGTTTTTCTACGAATGGACAATACAAAGAGCGGCACGCCGGAAATAGATAGCAATAGCAGATATGCGAAGACGCACAGGGAGTTTTACGATATTAATTAAGGGTAAATGCTTAGCCTGAATAGATAATATTTTGTAACGGGGCTTTTTGGAATAAAAACGTGATTTTGCCAGCTATTGTGGAAATACCGGGCAATGTCATTGAGTTAAGGTTTTATAATTTCATCCGCCGCGGCGGATTTTTGGAGCTGACGATTATTTTACATCGATAATAATAACATCCCTTTCGGGATTTTTAACCTCGAAGAGGTGGAATTATTATAGAAAATTCAAATTACAAGCATTAAAACTCCGAAGGACTGACATTCACAAGCAGTCTTTTCTTAACTTAATGACATTGAGTTACGGGGAAGATTTTTATTGGCGGTTATTTATTAATCAGCTGCAATGATCTTGTAGCATAAACTCAAACAAAATGTTTAAAAAGACTGGCGAACCAGTAGTAGGTTAATCCGGCAATCGAATAAATCAATAAAAAATTTATAGACCCAGTACACTCTTTAATTTTCCATAACCACCACGGCTTACCGGTACTTTGGCGCCGGTTCTTAGCACCGCTACATGATTATCCTTTTCGTATGGATCTATCCTGGTGATATGTTGCACATTGACGATATAAGAACGATGTGACCGGACAAATTGCTGACCATCCAGTACCTGCTCGAAATGGTTCATCGTTTTATTTTTCAAAAAATAGCCTTCCGGTGTATGGATCTTTACATAATCATCCGCTGCTTCCAGGTAAAATACATCGTGTACCGGGATGATCTTGATCTTGCTACCATTCTTAACAACGATACGCTGACTCTGGGATGGCGATTGAGACGCTGTTTCCAATAGATCCTGCGTAGCATTTTCGGCGGAAACATTTTTTTGTTCCGACCATTTGGCAATAGCTTTATCAAAACGATCCTGGTTAAACGGTTTTAATAAATAATCTACCGCATGTGCTTCAAAAGCTTTGATGGCATATTCATCAAAAGCCGTCGTGAAGATCACAGCCGGCGGTTGCTCTATTAATTCCAGCATTTCAAAACCATTGATCTTGGGCATTTGTATATCCAGGAAAATAAGATCGGGCTGGTATTGCTGAATGGCCTTCAGGCCTTCAAAACCATCCCCACATTCCGCCATCAATTCTAATTGTGGCTGTTTCTGTAAATATTCTTTTACAATGCTTCTCGCCAGGTGTTCGTCATCTATGATGATTACCTTACTCATTTTTCTTTTTTTATGTTATTACCACGTATGCCATACCTGTAATAGTTTTTTGTGGTGAAGAGAATTCGAAGGTATGTCATACGTTACAACTGCGGGATCTTTACCGTAGTCGTGAAAATATTATCTTTTGCTTCAGTACTAAGCAGGTCATGCCTCGCGAATAATAGATAGAGCCGCCGCTGTACTGATTTTAATCCGAATCCTGTTCCCTGTTTTGGCGAAGAGGTTTCCGGGTCAAAAGGATTGCTGACCTTAATGATCAATTCCGAATCCTCTCTCCTCGTTTCCAACCTGATGATCGTTTCACCGGTTGTGTCATACAAACCAAACTTGATAGCGTTCTCCACGATGGGTTGCAGGATCAATGCGGGCAATTTCATTTGCTGTGTTGTTTCATCGGTTTCAATAACCGTTGCCAGCCGGTTACCGAATCTTACTTTTTCAATATCCAGGTATAGTTGCAGGTATTGTATTTCCTCCTGCAGGTTTACCCATTGTGTTTCTTCTTTTTTAATAGTGCCCCGCAAAAAGTCGGATAACTGTTGCACCATCTTCCTGGCTTCTTCCGGTCTTATCCCGATCAGGGCGTTGATGGAATTTAAACTATTGAATAAAAAGTGCGGTTGTAATTGCTGGCGGAGTTTAAACAATTCTGCTTCCTTAGCTAATTTTTCAGCATCTGTTTTTCGTTGTTCACCGGTTTGCTGTTCCTGCCAGTTGTACCAGATGATAGCGGACATAGTCACTATACCTAAAACGAGGAACCCAATACTGGCCCTAATGAACAAGGAGCGTTTTAAAAAGAAAGTATAATTCTCATAGTCATCCAACGAAATACTGAGCAGCCATTTACTCAACAGCAGCCATAGTATCGTAAATACAATACACATAGCCAGCACATTCAGGTATTGGTTGATATCCGGTACATAATAGCGGATCGTGTTCATGATGAGCAAACAGGTAAGCAGCAACGACACATTGCTGATAAGACTATCAATGATGGCGGCTTGCAACGGCAAGTCGAACCAATAGAGTAGTAAAGCATGATCGATCATCAGTACCAGCCAGGCGGTACTAAAGACGATAAAAAACTTTCGTACACTGAAAGGGGATGCCGTCATAAGCCGATCATGCCAGTTGTAACAGTTGGCTGCTATGGTTAAAGAAAAGGGTTGAGGCTTTTTGATTAACCGTGTAGATGTAAGCATCGGCATTTTCTTTTTCTTCAATTCTTGAATAGAGTTCAGCTCCATCGATCAATTCATTCAGCAGGTAGAGCTCACTTATATTGATAAATTGCCATTGTACCAGTTGCTCTTTGCTGTTATAAAATGCTTCTTCTTCTTTTTGGCCCATGTCACGGGCTTTTTGAAAAGCTTCTTCTTTACTAAGCCCTGCCACCAGGCGCAATTGTTCATCAAACTGCGGGGTGTGTTCCCCCTCACCGCAGATAATCCGAAATACCATTTTTGCCAGATACCATTTCATAATTATATAGTTGAGGTTAATGTCGTTGCTTTGAATTGTCAATGGTGAATTGAGATTGTGAATTCGTCCTCTCCAGTTACTGCTATTCACCATTGACTTAATAGCTTCTGATCTCCATCCCACCAAATATCATGGTGCCTTTTAGTACCAGTGTTTTTGATGGCGATTCGGTAGAAGGTGTGATCTTTCTTTTGTCCCCGATACCGCCGAAAATGGTGACGGCTTCTGACTTGATCGCCCAGTTAGAAGGCACTATCAAGGTAGCGCCGCCAAATATGGCGGTTACTTCCAGTATGGCAGGGGTGGTCATATCAGCCTGCGTCAGATCTATTTCACAACCCCCGAAAATGTTGACGATATCACCGCCTTTAAAATTTTTGGAAAGGATCACTTTCTTCGTACCGCTGAAAATACAGGTACTGTCAATAATATCATCCCGTGTATAACTTTCCTCACTCAGTGGAGTAATGGTTTCGGCCTGCAGCCCCGGATTTTTTTTTCCCCAGCCTTTGCATGTTTTACTGCGTGGCCGGAATATAAAAAGGGCACCTATTACGATCAGGATCATGGGCCAGATATGGCGACGAAGCTCTCCCTGCAACACGAATTCATTCACTAAAAAAAATCCACCCACAATGACCGGTACAAACCAGCCTCCATCACGAAAGCCTTTACGGAAGCCGATAAAAAGACCTATGGCGATCAATAGCATCTGCCAGCTAAACAACCACACGGGAACCGGTACACCCATGCTCCGGGCAAGGGCGAGACCGCCGATGGACAGTAAAAATATGCCTGTCCACACATGACCATTTCCGTCGCGGTGCTCCATTCTCTTTTCCCAACGCTGTTCCCACCGGTTCTTTGGAGGTTCATTCCTGGTATCAAACTCATTCATATGCTATTCTAATTTTATGTAAATCTATAGGGTCAAAAGCTAACGGGCAACAGGGAATGGGCAATATCGGATGAAAAGTCGGTGAGTGGAGGAATAGCCGGGGTGAAATACGAAGGGCTATGTAAAGGATAAACACAAATGCTCCCTCCATTCCCCTAACTCATTTGGATTGTTAGTTGAGAGTTATGAACTTTGCACCTATGGCAAATGATAAAGAGGTAATACTATCAGCACTCCAAAGAGACAGGGATGAATTGCATGAGAAGATTATGCAAATAGATAGGATAATAAAGAAGGTGAAAGGATTAGATTATTCTAATGATATTGATAGTGATAATGTCAAGCAATTGGCTGTCCAACCTGCACAAATAGCACCAATTGATAAGTTCAATGTTCAGGCTGATATTAAAGTTCAGGTATTGACCGTATTTGAGATAATAGGCCATGCTGCCAAACTAAAGGATTTACAGTATGAATATCACAAATTATCCGGCAATGCCTTCAATATTCGTGAAGTTGTG
>JANOCH010000297.1:0-12308 GCA_031412015.1 Chitinophagaceae bacterium | reverse complement strand
GAGTACGGAGGTAGTTTTGGAAACAGGATACGGCTGTTATTACAGATCATCGAAAATGTTCAACAGCAATGGCCTTCTGGTCTTCCTCTCTTTGTTCGTATATCAGCCACCGACTGGTCCGATAATGAAGACAGTTGGAATATTGGCGAATCGATAAAACTAGCCGGCATACTTAAAGCTAAGGGAGTTGATCTGATCGACACTTCCAGCGGAGGAATTGTGCCGCATGTAAAAATTCCGGTCGGACCCGGATATCAGCTACCTTTTTCAGCACAACTAAAAAAAGAAACCGGTATTTTTACCGGGGCCGTGGGAATGATCACAGAGGCCAAACAGGCCGAAACCATTTTGCAAAATGAACAGGCTGATATGATTATGATCGCCCGGGAGATGTTGCGAAATCCGTATTTGCCATTAATTTGGGCCAGGGAATTGGAAGAGTCTATCGGGTGGCCGCCCCAATATATACGGGCAAAATTGTAAGATCTCAAAAAAATACCGTACATTTGTGTCTTCAGTACACATTAACTCAGAGTTGCTTTGCCATATATATTTTAAAAGCAACAATTATGAAGTTAAGCGTCGCCAGTGTTTTCAAAAATTCGCAGAAATTTTTAGCACCTATAACCGCCCCGTTCATCAAAACTAAAACCGATACTGCTGAATCAGACACCGTCTATTCAAACCGGCAAATCCGGATAGCTGTTTCAGCTTTCTTTTTTTGCCAGGGACTTTGTTTTGCGTCGTGGGCCAGCCGGATTCCAGATATTAAAACAAGCCTGCAACTTAGCGATGCGCTATTGGGTAGCATATTGTTAGGGTTGCCCGCCGGTCAATTAGCGGCCATGCCATTTTCTGGCAGGTTGGTCACAAAATACGGCAGCAAAAAAGTGTTACGCATTTGCCTTGTGTTATACGCCATTTGTCTTACCAATATCGGTTTGGCTACACAGGCGTGGCATTTAGCAGCAGGTCTTTTTCTGTTTGGTATTTGTGGCAATATGTGTAACATATCCGTCAATACACAGGCTATCCGCGCTGAAAAATTATATGAACGCCCGATCATGACATCATTTCACGGTGTTTGGAGTATAGCGGGTTTTACAGGAGCTGCTATTGGTTTGCTGATGATGGCGCTAAACATTACCCCCTATATACATTTTTGGATCGTCGCTGCGTTGGTCTTTGTCACCATTGTCACTGCGCAAAAATATCTTCAATGGGGTCGTGCCGCCTCAACGGAGAAAAAATCATTTTTCTCCAAACCAGATGGCATACTGGTTCAATTAGGGGTTATTGGCTTTTTCAGTATGGCCAGCGAAGGCGCCATGTTTGACTGGAGCGGTGTTTATTTTAAAGATGTAGTACATGCACCCGCCTCATTGATCGCACTGGGTTATTTATGTTTTATGATCGCTATGGCATCCGGAAGATTTATCGGTGACAGGCTGATTGCTAAACATGGACGACCGAAAATGTTGCGCATAAGTGGCATCCTGATCTCAACCGGCCTGTTCATGTCGGTTCTTTTCCCACATATCATTACGGCCACAATTGGTTTTTTGATCGTTGGCTTTGGCGTATCCTCGATTGTACCGATGGTATTCAGCGCCGCCGGAAAGCATTCCAAAATAGCACCGGGCATGGCTTTGGCGGCTGTATCAAGTATCAGCTTTCTTGGATTTTTAATGGGCCCACCGCTGATCGGGTATATTGCTGAACTATTTAGCTTACGCTATTCCTTTGCAGTTATCGGGCTTTTGGGAGTCACTATCAGCCTGATGGTATCCAAAATAAAGGCATTGGATTAAGATCGTTTCAAGGATAATTGATGATAAATTTCGTATGAGAACATTTGTTATTTTCACTTAACAAATGTTCTTGCATGAAAAATTGTTGCTTAGCCATTTTTTCACTCTTTGCTTTTACTTATTGTCATAGTATAGATAGAAAAGAAATCAAATCGCCTGATGGAAAGATCAAAGTGATCGTTGAAGCAAAAGAGAATCTGTTCTACTCGGTCAGTTATGAAAACAAGAGTCTCCTGCTTCCTTCACTAATCAACCTTCTATTAGAAAATGGAATTGATATTTCAGGAAAAATTGATCTTAAAAAAGCCACCATACGTTCCGTCAATTCCTTCATTATCTCCCCTGTCCCCGAAAAAAGAAAAAATATTCCTGATGTCTTTAACGAACTTACTATTCGTTTTAAACAACCTTTCAGCCTCATATTCCGTGTTTACAATGATGGTGTAGCCTATCGCTTTCTCTCTCATATAAAAGATAGCATTATAATCAAACAGGAAATAGCCAGCTTTAATTTCCCGGCCAAGCATCTTTTATATTTTCCCGAAGTAGTTAAAAGAGATAATGCTGATATCTATCATACCAGCTTTGAAGAGCCTTACAAATTGAAGCCTTTAGATAGTTTAACTCAATCCAATTTTTGCTTCACCCCGGTGCTCGTTGCCCCGTCAGTTGGACCAAAGATCATTATCACCGAATCTGATCTTGAAGACTATCCAGGTATGTTTATTACAGGCAATGGCAATAACTCCCTGACCGGTCAGTTCGCACCTTTTCCCCTGGAAGAAAAGATCGCAGAAGGAGAATTTCCGCAGGCCATTGTTACAAAGCGTGCAGAGTACATTGCCAAAACAAAAGGCACCAGGAGTTTTCCCTGGAAAGTATTGCTGATAGCCGCCCACGACAAAGAGTTGCCGGCAAACGATTTGGTCTATCGTCTCGCTTCGCCTTCAAGAATCAAAGATCCATCATGGATCAAACCGGGAAAAGGTACAGACGAATGGATCATTGGTGTAAACCTGTTTAATGTACCCTTTAAAACAGGTGTCAATACGGCTACGTATAAATTTTATATCGATTTCGCCAAACGTTTTGGTTTTGATCGCATCATGATGGATGCAGGCTGGAGCGATAACAAAGATCTTTTTAAAATAAATCCTGCGATCAACATGGACGAGATCGCAGCCTATGCGAAAGAAAAAAATATCAGGCTAAGCATGTGGACATTAGCGATGACACTTGCCAACCAATTAGAACCGGCATTGGAACAATTCAATAAATGGGGTGTAGATTTTATTATGACCGATTTTATGGATCGTGATGACCAGGTAATGGTAAATTTCTATTTCAGGATCGCTGAAGCCTGCGCAAAGCGCCAGATCATGATCATGTATCATGGCGCTTTTAAACCTGCAGGCTTCAACAGAACCTATCCCAATTCAGTAACCCGGGAGGGAGTATTAGGTTCGGAATATAATATCTGGAGCGAAAAAGCAACACCAGAGCATAATGTTCATTTACCATTCATACGCATGACTTCAGGCCCCATGGATTATGAACCCGGCATACTGGACAATGCGACCGCCAAAACTTTCCGGCCTATCGGTGACAAAGTAATGGCGCCGGGTACCCGCTGTCACCAGGCCGCGATGTTTATTGTGTATGAAAGCCCCATACAAATATTTTCAGGAAATCCTTCGCAAGGTTTGTTAGAACCCGGCTTCATGGAATTATTGGGTAGCATTCCTACCACCTGGGATACCAGCATCGTAGTTGATGGAAAAGTTGGTGACTACATTGTAACAGCAAGAAAAAAAGGAACCGATTGGTTTATTGGAGCAATGACAGATTGGACAGAAAGAGAATTAAACATTGATCTTTCTTTTTTGGAAGATGGAATTTATAAAGCTTCTATTTGTGAGGATGGCGTCAATGCAGACCGGTATGCGTCGGATTACAGGCTTACCAACACTACATTATCAAAAACTGATTCGTATAAAATCAGGATGGCTCCGGGAGGAGGGTTTGTTCTAAGGCTTCAAAAGCAAAGGAATTAATAACTATTCCACTTTTACGGTGAGTATAAAATCAGTGCTGACCGGATCGCCGGCCATTTTATTGGGACCGATATATATTTTATAAGTTCCCCGCTGAACAAGATCATATTTTAAATTCGGGCCAAAAGGACCATCTGATTTCCCGTCTGGTAAATACAGATGACTGAAACGAATATTCGCCTTTTCTTTTTCAGGAGTAACACTGGCGGTTAACTTCTTCCCTTTTGTTACCGGCAAATAACAAATTACCGGATCTCCTTTTTTATCCAAATGGCCTTTAACAGTAACAGAAATACTATCCGCCGCAAAAGCAAGTTGAATCACACTATCTACCTGTATATTTTTAGGAACGCTATCCACCTTTACTTCCGCAGTTACTGAATCCACAGAAGCTGTTCGGCTTTCTTTAACCAGCCCGGGGTTTGCCTCATTTTTTTTAGCCTCATCATTGCAGGCAATTATTAATAACACACTGCAACCAATAAGCAGGATGTATCGCATAAAAAAAGGATTTACACTTTATATAGCAAATAGACTGCCTGTTTTTATTCAGCTACAAATAATGCATTTGATTTATACCAAAATATCAAGTCTCCGTTCTCCAATTTGCTGCCGCCACATGGCATAATACAGTCCCCTTTTTTCCACGAGGTAATTGTGCGTGCCGGATTCGACGATCTTTCCTTTTTCCAATACATAAATAACATCGGCATGCATAATGGTGGAAAGCCGGTGGGCAATTAAAATAATAATAGGATCGTGCTCGGCTGAAATTTCCTTGATAGTTTCGGTGATCGCTTCTTCCGTTAGTGAATCCAGCGCGGAAGTAGCTTCATCAAAGATCATTAAGCCGGGATTACGCAATAAAGCTCTCGCGATGGCGATACGTTGTCTTTCACCCCCCGAAAGCTTCATGCCCCCTTCACCCAACAGCGTATCCAGGCCCCGCTCTGAACGTGCCAGCATGCCGTCACAGGAGGCCTTGTGCAAAGCCGCTAACATTTCCTCTTCGGTGGCGGATGCTTTTACAAAGAGCAGGTTGTCCCTTATCGTACCAAAGAACAATTGTGTTTCCTGTGTCACAAACCCGATCTGCCGGCGCAGTTCATTGTAACGAATATCCGTTGCAGGAATACCATTAAAAAAAATCTGGCCGCTGACAGGTTTATACAATCCTACCAACAGTTTCACTAAAGTTGATTTACCCGATCCGGAAGGCCCCACAAAAGCTATCGTCTCGCCGCTCTTTACCTCGAACGAAATATCATCGATAGCGGTATGAGATGCTGTCTTATGCTGAAAGACCACATTATCAAAACTCAAAGTATCTAAGGGACCGATTGCAACAGGTTCTTCCGGTCTTGTTTCCACAGGCTGTTTCATCAACTTATCAAAATTTAGCAAAGATGCTTCCGCTTCACGGTAAGAAAGAATGATATTGCCAAGATCCTGCAGTGGTCCAAAAATAGTAGTGGATATGAACTGCATACTGATCAACTCGCCGGTGGATAACACATGCCGGAATATCAGCCACAACAAAATAAAAAGGATCGATTGCTTGAGTAGTGTCAACGCGGAACTTTGAAAGAAAGAAAGCATCCTTACCTTTTTTACTTTTATCATCTCCAGGTCAAATATTTTTTTGGTATGCTCTCTTAATCTTTTTATCTCGGGGTAAGTAAGACCCAGGCTTTTTACCAATTCGATATTACGCAGGGATTCAGTAATAGCTCCTGACATCTGGTTGGTCTCGCGGTTAATTGAACGTTGAATGGTTTTTATTTTCTTGCTAAGTAAACCGGTCAACCCCCCCAATACTAATACACCTATTACAAATACCGGTATCAACAGCCAATGCTTGGTAATGGCATACCATATCAAAAAACCAATACCAATAACGGAGGAAAAAAGTATATTGATAAAGGCATTGATAAATCGTTCCGTATCTGTTCTTACTTTTTGTAATACTGAAAGTGTCTCTCCGCTGCGTTGTCCTTCAAATTCTTCAAACGAAAGACGAAGTGTTTGCTTTAACCCATCATTGAAGATCTGCATCCCGAATTTCTGTACTACCAGCCGCATCACATAATCCTGGAATGTTTTAGCAAGCCGGGCCAATAGGGCAATACCAACAGCAATAGCCAGCCAGAAGGAAACACCTTTAACCAATTCAGCTTCGGTTTTGGCGCCCGTGTTAGTAGTATAATCATCAATTATTTTTCCGAAGATAATAGGATCAACGAGTGTAAGCAACTGCGCCACTCCTGCAAGAGATAAAGAAAGAATGATAAACCACCGATGGGGTTTCAAATAGGTCCATAGTATTTTCAAAGCGCCATTGATTAATTAGATTAAAGTTAAATCATCTGTTAATGACTATTAACGAAAAAAGACCCCGAAAGGTCTTTTTCCAATTTTCTATATCAACTATTATCTTATCCATTTCTCCTGACAACCCTTCCCCCGCCGTTACCGTTATTGTCACCACGTTGCTCCCGGGCTCTTTGTTCATTACCGCGATTCTCAATCTGACGGGGTTCCCTTTGTTGCTGCCTTTCTATTTGTTGTTGTGGTTGTCTTTGTTGCCGGTTTTCAAATTGACGGGGTTCCATTTGTGGTTGCCGGTCAATTTGCGGTTGCGGCTGTCTTTGCTGCCGGTTGTCATTCCTTATTTCCCTGCGCTCTGGTTGTTGAGCTGAATTATTTCTTTCAAAAATTTGTCTTCGTTCATTTCTTTGATCATTCTGCTGCACTTCCCTGTTTCTTCTTTCAACTGTCCTATCCTGTCTTTGGCTATTATCTGCCGGCCGTTCGGTATTCCTGTTAGTAATAGCCGGTCTTTCTCTTCTCCGGTCATCGGCAGGTTGCTGTGTATTTGGCTGGTCATTGTTTCTATTTCTGTCAAATACATTGCGCCGTTCTATCGGACGATCAGTCGTTGCCTCCCTTTGTTCGTTGGGGCTATTGTTATTCCTGTTTCTGTCAAATACATTACGACGTTCGTTGGCTTGTGGCCTTTGATCGTTTGATCGGTTAGTCTCAGCATTGTTTAACCGGTTATTCTCCCGGTCTAAAACATTACGACGGCGATCAGCAATATCCCTGTTATTCCCGGGTTGTCTTGTAGCGTTATCCCTCCTGTCAAAACCACGGTTGTTATTTGTTTCCCCGCGATCTGACTGATTATTGCCGTTTCTTCTTATACTATTGCCATTATTCTGACCATCCCTGTTATAGCGATCAAAATTGCGGGGCGTAAATTGCCTGTCATTGTTTCGCTGTACTTGCGGACGATAAACGCTTAACCTGTTATTTCGAAATTCACTGCCATCCGGCCTGTTTGTTTCCCTGAAATTTACCGAACGAATACGACCCGTATATCTTTCCGCATCACGGCGACCAGGACCACCGTTTACAAATACATTGTTCCGGTTGCCATAATTGTTAATGATCGTTGTGTTGTTGATGATCGTTACATTACTGCCTCTGTCAACACAATACCGACCTATGTTACGGTGATTGATATAACGGCGTGGAGTAAAACACCAGTAATCGTACGGTGGATTATAATTACCAAAACCAATGCTTATACTGATACCAGGGCGCAAAGGAGCCCATCCATAATAATCACCACCCGTACGCCATGATACCCAACCCGGCGACCAATCATACCCGGGCACCCACATCCATCCGTAATAGTCATCGCGAAACCAACGGCCATAGTGGAAGGGAGCCCAGCCCCAGGAATAATCGGATACCCAGATCCAATCATATTCATCCGACCATACCCATTGTCCACCGGTACTGTACGGCTGAAATTCCGGACCCATGTTTGGCGCCCATACATAACCATATTCAGGATAGTCTATCCAGCGGCCGTGCGGACTCAATTCATCATAAAATGATTGATAAGAAATACCAACATCAACCCCAACTTGCGCGGAGGCTGTATTTTTCGCAGAACCAAATAGCATCAGCGATAATGCCAGTCCCAGTGTTCTTAAAATGCTTTTCATGTAAGTGAGTTTAATTGTTTTCAATAGCAAGAACTTTTAATGACGTTCATGGAACATAAAGAAGATTGTCATTACAAATATGAGCTATTAATATGCCATGAAGTTGCACCAATGATAGCTATAGGCCATTGTTGTGAAAACTTTTGGCAAAAGTCTTTAACATCTTAATCCGTAACTTTAATACACTTTAAAAACTACTTATATGGATCAGCGTATCATCAATCTCTACGACGAATACACGCATAAGCCACTTTCCCGTAATGAATTCCTGCGCCGGCTTGTTTTGTTGACCGGAAGTACCGCGGCTGCCATGACCATTCTACCGATGATAGAAGTTAACCAGGCGAATGCTGCTATTACTCCTGCTGACGATCTTTTTACCGAACGTATCAGTTATCCCGGCGTTAATGGAGATATGCAGGCCTATGTCGCAAGGCCCAAAGCCGAAAAAAAATATGCCGCGGTAATCGTCATTCACGAAAACCGTGGATTGAATGCGCATATTGAAGATGTCACCCGGCGTGCTGCGAATGCCGGGTATTTAGCCATTGCCCCGAATGCATTGTCTTCTTTAGGAGGCACGCCTGCAAACGAAGACGAAGCCAGAACAAAATTTCAGCAAT
Source organism: Chitinophagaceae bacterium (assembly GCA_031412015.1). Lineage (GTDB taxonomy): Bacteria > Bacteroidota > Bacteroidia > Chitinophagales > Chitinophagaceae > Terrimonas_B. The sequence goes on along the minus strand of JANOCH010000297.1, from coordinate 3,804 downwards.
TGAAACCAGAAGATAACCTGCAAAATTTTATAAAAGTTTTTGACTATTTACCGGGGCGAAAAGATTTCAACGGAAATGCGGGATGTGTTGGCTTTTGCTGGGGTGGCGCCATGTCAAATAATCTTGCCGTAAATGTACCGTCATTAAAAGCAGCGGTACCGTTTTATGGCCGCCAACCCAAAACAGAGGATGTATCAAAAATAAAAGCAGCGTTGCAATTGCATTATGCGGAAATGGACGAAGGTGTAAACGCCGGCATCGCGACGTATGAAGAAGCTCTAAAAAAGAATAATATCAACTACGAGTTGCATAGGTACCCGGGAGCCCAGCATGCATTTCATAATGATACGGCACCGGCAAGGTACAATGAAGCCGCAGCAAAACTAGCGTGGCAACGTGCTATGGATTTTTTCGCCAGGCACCTCAAGTAAAATGTTACCTGGTATTGATATTAATTTTTTAGCGCTAACCACCGCGTTTTTAAAATGGATATTCTGAACAAATTTCTACCCTTATCTTCGTTGCGTTTTGCAACTAAAGGATTATTATAGCATACTGGAACTACCTCCATCCGCTTCCGCTGATGACGTAAAAAAGGCTTATCGCCGGTTGGCGCATTTATACCATCCCGATAAAAAAGATAACGATCCGTATGCGGCAGCGCAATTCGCCGTCGTCAAAGAAGCCTATGAAACTTTAAGCAACCCGATACAAAAAGAATATTACCTGCAGCAAAGATGGTATGCACAAAGCATCGGCAAAAAAATAAAACAGGAAATTATCACACCGGTCAATATCTTAAAGCAAATGATCGAGCTGGAGAAGTATGTATCGAAACTGGACATCCACCGAATGGACCGGCAGGGTCTGTTCGATCATATCCAAAATATCTTATCTGACTCAACGATCAACACACTGAACTCATTTAATGAACCAGCGATCAACAACGAGATCATCCTGATCACCCTTAAAAGCGGCCGTTCGCTCCCCTACCGTTTAGTGATCCCGTTTACAGAGCGATTAAAAAAAATAACGATCAATGAAGAAATGACGATAAGAAAAATTGATCAGTTCACGCGTCATCACCAACAAATAGACTATTGGGAAAAACGAAAAGCATGGATCATTCTCGTGATCGTTCTATTGATCTGCACCGGGATCTTTCTAATATCCCATAATCCAGTATAGATCCGATAGCTATCGGATCAGGAACCTCCACCTGAAAGTTTATTTTCTATACTGTGCATCATGCTTGAAATGGGTCCTTCCATTTTATTCGTACGATCATCCATGGCATTATCATTCAGCAGATCTCCCATTTGCAAAACGGGAGGTAAGTAAACTAAAATATTATGACGTTGACTGTTCATATAAGTCCTCAATTTCTCAGCAGTTGACTTTTCACCCGGAGCGTCATGAATAATAATAACTGCTTCACGGGCTATATCTTCCATTTGCATCGCCGCGTCCTCCATTGAAATACCTGCATAATGGGAAATTTTTTCCACAGCCAGATCTTTTTTATCTTCAAAAAGAGTATCCAGCCAATTTTTCTGACCCCCACCCGCCAGTATATAGTCAGATCCTTTATCCGTCCTGGTAAAATTGAAAAAACCCGCCAGAACAGTTGGTATCGCAGACTGCGCCAGTCTTTCCCGGGATGATCTGTTGCCGGTTTCTTTTGTTTCCTGCGTATTAGGGTCAATTTTCGCAATGGCAGGATAGCCAAGGTCGTTTTGAACCATTTCAACAATATTGGTAATCATAATCTTCTTTTTCCTTTATACGAGTATAAAACTATGCCACAATCGATGGTTATATGGCTGATAGTTAATTATGAACACTTTACAGAATTTTCTTTCCTCCCACCCGGTTATCTTTGCAGTATGCATTATGTTTCTGTTGAAAATCTCACGAAGAGTTATGGTATACAGCCCCTTTTTGAAAACATTTCCTTTAATATAGAAGAAGGAGATAAGATAGCCCTTGTTGCGCGAAATGGTTCCGGGAAATCTACTCTTTTGCGGATCTTGTCTGGTAACGAAGTGGCCGATCGAGGCACCGCATGGATAAACAAAGATGTAGATGTGGCGCTGTTTGAACAGGAACCTGTTTTTGATGAAGCCAAATCAATACTGGATAATATCTTTTTTCACAACCACCCCGTGATCAATGCCATTAAGGAATTTGAAATGATCGACGAAAACACCGATCCTGTCAAACTAAACGCGGCCATTATTAGAATGGATGACCTGGGAGCATGGGATTTTGATGCGAAAGTGAAACAAATATTGGGCAAACTGAATATCCATCATTTAGAGCAACCCGTAAAATCATTGAGTGGCGGACAACGAAAAAGAGTAGCACTCGCCAAAACCTTGATCGATATCGGTTTTGAACATAAACATGTTTTACTCATCATGGATGAGCCTACCAACCACCTGGATGTGGAAATGGTGGAATGGCTTGAAAATTACCTTAACAAAGAAAATGTAACCCTGCTCATGGTTACCCACGACCGGTATTTCCTGGATGCCGTTTGCGAAGAGATCTGGGAGATGGAAGGTAGCAACCTGTATGTACACAAAGGAGATTACCAGAATTATTTAGAAAAGAAAGCAGCCCGTATAGAAAGCGAAGCCGCCAGTATCGATAAAGCAAAAAATACGTATCGCAAAGAACTGGAATGGATGCGCAAGCAACCCAAAGCAAGAACCACCAAAAGTAAGAGCAGGCAGGATAATTTTTATGAAGTAGAAAAAAAGGCGAAGAAAAAAATTGAAGACCAGCAGGTAGAATTGCAAATGAAAATGAATCGCCTGGGCGGAAAGATCATAGAGGTTAAAAAAGCATACAAGAAATATGGTGAAAAGATCATCTTAAAAGGATTTGATTATACTTTCAAAAAAGGCGATCGCATTGGTATTATAGGTAAGAATGGCGTAGGCAAATCTACCTTCATCAATATTCTGCAGGGCCTAGAACAAGTAGATAGTGGCAAAATCAATACAGGTGATACGGTGATCTTTGGCAATTTTTCGCAACAGGGATTACAGGTAAAAGAAGATATGCGGGTCATCGAATATGTAAAAAATATCGCTGAGCATTTTCCCCTGGCCGGCGGTGGTTCATTAAGCGCCGCTCAATTCCTGCAGCTATTTCTTTTCGATCCCGATAAGCAATACACTTTTATCAGCAAACTTAGTGGAGGTGAAAAAAGAAGATTGCATATGCTGGCTATCCTTTTCAGAAACCCCAACTTCCTGGTACTCGATGAGCCTACCAATGATCTTGATCTTCCAACGCTGGGTGTACTCGAAAATTTCCTGAGTGAGTTTCCAGGTTGTCTTATCATTGTCAGTCATGATCGATATTTCATGGACAGGCTCGTGGATCATCTTTTCGTTTTTGAAGGTGAGGGTGTAATAAATGATTTCCCAGGCAACTATTCGCAGTACAGGGATTGGCTGAAAGACCAGGAACAGTTACCGGTTTCAAGTTTCAAGTTACCCGTAGACAATGGCCGATCTGAGGAAACAGGAAACCAGCAACCAGTAACCGGCAACAACAAAAAACCTTCATTTAAGGACAAGAGGGAATTTGATTTATTGGAGAAAGAAATCGCCGACCTGACCAAAGAAAGGGAAATGATCACCAACAAACTCAACAATAGTAAAACCCCGTTTGAAGAATTACAACAGCTTTCCATTCGTATTGGGGAGTTAACAAAATCGCTGGATGAAAAGGAAATTCGTTGGTTGGAATTAAGTGAAGTTGTGTGACAGAATACAATCGTATTTTTAC
>JANOCH010000296.1:0-4609 GCA_031412015.1 Chitinophagaceae bacterium | reverse complement strand
GGTTTGCTTACCGGGGTGCCTTTTGAAGTGAAATCAAAGATCAAAAGATTGTTACTGTTATCAACGTTATAAGCAACTGGGTTAGTCGGAATAGCCAGTCCAACAATTGCCTTACCCAATGTTCCAAGCTTGTGTGCTTTTCCCGAGGTAGTGTCTATATAGTAAAGATTGTTTTTATTATTTACGGTCAATGATGCAAGCGCCACTTTGCTATCCGCGGAAATATCGAAACCGGCATCGCCTGTGGCCAAAACACCGAGTGAGCCCACTTCTACCAGCGTCCCATTATTAGGAGGATTTTGTTTTACTAATTTTTGTGATGCCATATCGATATCAAATAAAGTAGTAGATGTTGCACCTGCCACGCTATTGGTATAGGCAGCACCTGTTACCATGGGGGTGCCGGGATTTAAATCACCATCTACGAAAGCAACGGTTCCTGTTTCAGGATTTAAACGAAGATTTTGCCCTGCATCTGTTACCAAACGAATACGATCAACTGTTGGGTTAAAATCAAAACCAGCGATGGTTCCATTGATGGGTGTGGTAAAAGGAGCGGTGCCAAGCACTCTTGCTACACCGGTTTCAGGATTGATAACATACAAACGGCTATCATTCTACAGCATATAACTGTCCCGTTGCAGGACGAAAATCAATGGCCAGTAATTTTGCGCCGCTTTCTAATCCTGTTATCGCCTTATTACCGATGATCATCTCAGGTGATTTGGCATTGTATTTTACCAGTTCGTTGGACGATGTAAGACCATAGAATATCAGTTCGACTTTTTTACCAGGTTGCATTCCATTGTCGTTCTTGGAGCATCCTGTTATAATTAAAAGGGAGAGGGCCACTACAAAAGTTAGTGTGCCATTATGAATGAGCTGTTTCATGTGAGGCTGGTTTTTGGTGATAAAAACTCAATTACGCAAATCGTGCTTGTTGCGGATTTGGTTTGTTAAAAAAGATGGGCACAAAAAAATGAATGTTTAACCCGGAGTTGCAGAAGCGGATATGATTAAGCGAGTTTATTCAGTATTTAGGCCAGCTTACGAAAAGCTAATGCCGCAATAATTGAAAGGCCCCCAATAACCCACCACAGGATATTAAATCCGAAATGCTCGGCCAGTTGAGCGCCGCCCATCGGCCCGAAGGTTTGTGCTGCGGACCAGGCCATGGTATATAAAGCAGCATATTGTCCGCGGTTGGTGGTTTGTGTACGGCTGATCCAGTAGCTGTTCATAAAAGGCATGGAAAATATCTCACCAAACGTAACGAGTATGATCATGCACAAACCAATAAATGGCCCATTACCGGGAATATTAAGTAACCAGAATGAAATGCCTACTAAAGCGACACCAGTGGTGATATAAATCATGCTTCTTCTTTTACCATCGAGTTTATACACCAATACCATTTCGATCAAAGCGATGATGATGCCGTTGATCGCCATCAAAAAACCAATATAAGGTTCTGATAAATGAAGATGTTTCTTAAAGTAAACCGGCAGGTTAGTAAATAGCTGGAAGAAGCAACTGGCGAAAAGCGCCGTCACCAGGATGAAGATGATAAAAGTTTTATCACGATAGGCAGACACTGCAGGTGTTAAGGTTGGTTGTGCGTCTGCGTGTGTTTTACGATTGACAGGTTTTAGGAATGCAAGCATAACGAAAGCCGCGGTAATATTGGTAATACCATCCACCCAGAATAGCAGTTCATAATTGATCTTTGCCAATACACCACCGACGGCGCTTCCCAATGCCCAGCCAATATTGATAGCTAAGCGGTTCAATGCATAGGAGCGGGTCCTGTTTTCAGCGGTGCTATAAAAAGATATGGCGGTCGTATTGGCTGGCCGGAATGCCTCGTTGACAAAACTTACCAGGAAGGTGAATAGACAGATCAGCCCGTAAGTCTCCATTTGCCCCAACAGCATAAATAAAATACCTCCACCGGTAAGTGTGATAAACTGAACCGGGTAATACCCGATCTTATCAGTGAGTTTGCCACCCAGGTAAGCGCCGCAAAAAGCACCGGCGCCGAATAATCCAAAAACAAAGCCAGCCTGGCCAACCGAATAACCCATCTTAGTGGTGAGGTAGAGCGTCATGAAAGGAACGACCATCGTTCCGCTTCGATTGATCAGCATGATCAATGAAAGCAGCCAGGTCGAACGGGATAACCCGGAATAAGCATTTTTATAGGTAAGTGCTGTTGCCTTTATCATAAACCGCCGCAAAGGTATCGCTCACGGCAACACACTGCTTGCCATTGGTGTAGAAAGGGGATATTTTCTTTTTATCAAATTATTAATCTTGTAAAGTATGATCAATCATAAGCCTGCTTGCATTTTCTGGATGACTGTATTACTTTTAGCTGTGAACAATTGAACTATGATTTTAAGCAAGAAAGAATTCATTGACATATTCAACTCAAAAAATACACGGCGCTTCATGCTCAGTTTGTTACAGGCTAATTTTTACCGGCGGTTATATTCGCTATTTTTCATTCTATTGACCGGTGGTGCAGGATTTGTTTTTAGCCAGGATAGAACAAAAGCTAAAAATGCGGTATATGCTGAAGGGGCTACCCGTGGGCCTGTTTATTCAATTAATTATGACAGGATAATTCGCCAGGGTGAAAAGCTGGCCTATAGTTTCAGGGCGGGATTTTCTATTTATAATAATACGGTTTCGTTTCCTGTGGGCATCAATTTCATTACAGGCATGAATGAACACCATGCGGAATTCAGTCTTACCATAATTCCCTATATAGATAACGATGTTCATCTTGTTGGTAGCAACAATGCCGAATCTGATAAGTACATCTTTGTGAATCCTTCTATTGGTTACAGGTACCAGAAAAAAGAAGGAGGTATTTTCCTAAAAGCGGCCGTCGGGCCTTCCATTTTCTTAGATCCTCCTTCCAACGACTTCTGGAATATGGATCCCAAACTTTACGCATTCGGAAGTATTGGCCTGGGAATAAGTTTTTGATCTCTTTCTGTTTGCTTACATCGTTGCTTTCTTATTTTTACTTATGACAATTGATATGCTGATCGTTTTGTTGGTCATTGGTATTCTGATGGTATTACTCGCCTGGTTATTCAGACCACGAAAAAGAGTAAGAACTTTAACTCCGTTGCCTGGTACTTACAAAGAGGTGTTGAATGAAAACGTTGCTTTTTATCGCCGCCTGGATGAAGATGGAAAGATCAACTTTGAGAACCGGGTGCAACATTTTCTTTCCACAGTCCGCATCACCGGCGTAAAAACTACGGTAGAAGATATCGACAAGGTATTAATAGGAGCCAGTGCCATCATACCGATCTACGCCTTCAATAATTGGGAATATATAAATCTGAACGAAGTATTACTATACCCGGAAACATTTGGTGAAAATTTTCAAACAGAAGGTGGTGACCGGGTAGTGATGGGTATGGTCGGCAACGGCCCCATGCAACAGGTGATGGTCCTATCGCAACATGCACTACGACTGGGTTTCTCCAATAAAACGGATAAAAGCAATACGGCAATTCATGAATTTGTACACCTTGTTGATAAAACTGATGGTGATGTGGATGGCGTGCCGGAAGTGCTATTGAACAATCAATATGTTTTGCCCTGGCTGGATATGGTTCATAAAAAGATAAAAGAGATCATGCATGATCGTTCTGACATAAATCCTTACGGTGCCACCAACCAGGCCGAGTTTCTCGCTGTAGCTGCGGAGTATTTTTTTGAAAGGCCTGATCTGCTAAGGACGAAGCATCCCGAGTTGTTTTCGATGCTGGAAATGATCTTTGGGAAAAAGAATGAATGACCCGATCCCGGATTATTCTAATTCATATTGATAAGCACCTGCTTTTATTTTTTGTAAAAAAACACCTGCGACAGTATTCACCAATTTACCATTGAAGTATAGGTGTTGACCTTTTAAGAGTTGTAATCGCACTGAAGCTGTTGAGTTTGGTGGTACTATTACTGTATAAGTGATCTTTTTACCGCTTCTTTTCCAGGAAGAATGAATCGTTCCAAAAGGACCGTCATATGTCGTTTCAAAATGATCAAGTCCTTTTGGGAAATGCGGTTCCAACAATATGTTTTTAAATCCGGGTCGCTCCGGATCAGGCCTGATACCTCCTGGTGATTTATATAGCCATGCGCCAATCTCACTAAACATGATATGATTCATGGAGATATCCGACTTGGCATCGATAGGCCAATTTTTATACAATGTTGTGGCGCCATTGACCATCCACCATCCCCATGATGGAAAGGTTTCCTGCGAAGCCACTTTATACGCCAGGTCCGCATAGCCGTTTTCACTTAATGCGTTCAGGATCGCTTTTGTTCCCAATAAGCCAACATCGATATGATTGTCGTCTGCTTCAACTCGTTTGGCCAGATTTGCTGCAACTTTACTTCTTCCCTTTCCCTTTTAACACGTCTGCGGAGTCTGTGCTGACCAAAAGTTGCCAGGCCATTTGGCTCGCGCCGGTTCTGTCATCCTGCCAAAGCTTACCGGCCGTCCGACCGCGGCATGGGTGGGCGAGGACGAGGACCGTCCCGAAACCACGATGACCTATGGCCAGCTGGAAATCCCGGTTCA
>JANOCH010000295.1:0-2906 GCA_031412015.1 Chitinophagaceae bacterium | reverse complement strand
CTGGTTGCTTTCTTTCTAGCAGCCGGTTTCTTTTTCTTCGGCACTTTCAAGCCTTGTTCCTTTGCCTCCGAAATACCAATGGCAATGGCCTGTTTCCGATCCTTTACTTTATCACCCGAACCGCTTTTGAGTTTACCTTCTTTAAATTCCTTCATCACTTTACTGACCTTCTTTTGTGCATTTGTTGAATATTTCTTTTCCATGGCATAAAGTTTTTATTCGGTATAAAATTCAAAAGATATGCCAATACCCATCCTGGCAAGATCGACCGTCGGGCAGGAACTCAGGAACGGTGCGGTATAACGTTTCGAGATGTTCGTCAATAAATGAGGGCTATGTCAGCAGCCATTCTGGCTACCTTTACCGAATGCAGGAAAGATTGGCGGAAATATATACGGATGGTAGCTGTCATACACAACATAAAATCGGGACATGGGTCGCTATTGTATTCACCGGAACAAATAAGACAATATTATCAGGAACAGTGAAAGATACTACGCATAACCGCATGGAATTAATGGCCGTACTAAAAGCCGTTGAATACCTAAAAATTCATTTGGTGAACATCACAACTATTAAAGTATATACCGACAGTCAATATGTAGCAGGTCTTCCTGTAAGAAAAGAAAAGTTAGCAAAAGCTGATTTCAGTAGTGGCAAGGGAAACCCTTTGCAGAACGCAGACCTGGTAAAAACATTCTTTGAAACGATCTCAAAGCTGTCAATTGAATTTATAAAGATCAAAGCTCATCAAAAAAGCACCGATATAGTCAACTACAATAGGGAAGCTGACATGCTTTCAAGAAAATTATTAAGAACCGCAGTAGAAGAGATCGGTATTTGATTTGCACTTGCTACGCTATTTCGCGATATCCATCTTTACTTTTTTATTCTTGATCTTTTGATCCTTTATCAAACGCAGGGTTTCTCCCATCTTGATCTTCTTGATCGCTACAAAAGTGAAAAAATCTTTTACTTCTATCAGGCCGATATCTTCTTTTTTCAGGTTTGCTTTATTGCCTAAAAAACCTACAATATCCACTTTGTTGACCTTATCCTTTTTTCCTGCCGCTATAAACAGCGTTGACCATTTTGGCTTTTCAGGTACAATGGCTGTTTCGGGCAATTTTATTTTCTCTGTCCCTGCAGCGATATAACCCGGCATTTTCTCTTCGGCTGATAAGATCAATATGGCGGTACCACTGGCATCCATCCTGGCTGTACGGCCATTTCGATGAATAAAAATATCTTCGGTATGCGGCAGATGATAATGCACGATATAACGGATATTTGGAATATCCAGTCCCCTTGCAGCAAGATCGGTAGTGACCAATACATTCGATGTGCCATTCCTGAATTTGAACAGGGCGCTGTCTCTTTCCTGTTGCTCCATGGCGCCATGATAAAATACATTGGTAATGGATTGCGAAGTTAAATATTCACTGGTACGCTCAACTGATTCGCGATGATTGCAAAATACAACAGTGGAACGGTTGCCCAAATGACAGATGAGTTTGAAAAGTGTTTCCAATTTATCTTTTGAACCGCTCTGTACGGTTTTGATCGCAAGACCATCCGGAACTTCATCCGAGTCCGATAAGAAATCAAGTCTAACCGGATCTTTTAAACCGATAAAAGCTGGTATCTCAACAGCCTCTGTAGCGGAAGTAAGTATTCTTTTTTTCAGGCCTTTCAACGAACCGATGATAAAAGCCATCTCTTCCTCAAACCCGGATTCCAATGATTTATCAAATTCGTCCAGTACCATCGTTTCGATGGAATCGGTAGTGATATTACCACGCCGTATATGATCGGCCAGTCTTCCCGGGGTGCCAATCAGAAGGGCAGGAGCTTGTACCAAATTGTTTTCTTCCGTTTCTCTTAAATGCCCGCCATAGCAGCAGGTTACTTTAAAATAAGAGCCCAATGATTTGAAGACTTTTTCAATTTGCAGCGCCAGTTCGCGGGAAGGCACGATGATTATTGCTTGAGTTTTTTTATTCTCCGGATCCAGCAATTGTAAGATCGGTAATAAAAAGGCAAGGGTTTTCCCAGAACCCGTTGCGGAAAGTAGAACGATATTATCATGTTTTTCATTTGCCTCAATGGATGCTTTCTGCATGTCGTTAAGTGCATCAATGTCCAAACGGGAAAGTATGTCGTCAATGGAGTGAGATCTTTTTTGCATTTGGGCAAAAGTAAGCAAGTTTCATTTGTAAGCAGGCTATATCCCTTATTACTCACTTCCTGGACAAAACAGATTTTTTACATAAAACCAGTCCTATTTCAGTTTTAAGAACTCAGTGTTTCTAAATGACACTCTGTGTTACATTTTTTTGAAAGAAACACAGAGTCACAAAGTCACCGAGACACGGAGAAAATAACCTGCCGTTAGAAGCAGCTTTGTGCCCTTGTGTCTTCGTGCCATGGTGGTTCAAAAATCAAATTGAAGCACTTGGCTATTTAGGATGGTTTTACATCCAAATCATTAATCTGTTCTTTGTAATCTTGTGGCAGAATGATGGATTTTAAAAACCTATCCAAATTGACCTTCCGGCTAAGTTTATAAAAGAAAAGGAGTGGGCTAACCCACGAGAATTTTCCAAACCCTAATAGAGTTTTCACTTGCTGCGGCACTACTAATTTTTGTGACTCTTCCAATATAAAGAAGCGAATGTTACCGAGATGCTTTTTATACTGTTTGTAAAGATCCACGGTATAATGGCATTTTTGCAGGTCGTTCTGCATATGATCATTCCGCATGATGATCCATTCCTGGTAGGTTCGGGGTAATCCTTTTAATTGCATCCGCTGCCCCATTCGGTAAAACACATCAAAGAGGTCTTCCTTCTCCGGTTCAGTCAGCTTTCTTTCCAATACTTCAAAGGAGGCCATGGAATAATGGA
>JANOCH010000294.1:0-6325 GCA_031412015.1 Chitinophagaceae bacterium | reverse complement strand
AATAAATGAAAAAAGGGATTCATCCAAAAAACGATGGTGATGATCTCGGTGAAAATAATATCCCAACTATGTTTTTGCCGGATATGAAATAGTTCGTGCCGGAATATTTGTTGCCCATTATCCGAGTTCAATTCGATCTTGCTATTCCAGAATAACCAGCGAAAAAAGGAGAAGGGGGTAGCTGGTTCGTTCGTATTGATGAAACGGATATTATCAATTTTTTCGCCGGGAAAAATATTTACCAACCGGACTATCCGAATAAGCGCCACACAAAAACGGGTAAACAGGAAGGCGGCCATTATTACATAGAGGAATGATAAAATATTCCGCCAGCTAAACCAACCCGACCCAGGGGAAACAGTTCCGGCAATTATGTCTTCTTCGAAATTACCGTAAGAAAAAACAGTTAATGTTTTACTGAACATGGGTTCCGTTTCAGCCGCATCGAAATAAACGGGAATACGTAAAAAAGGTATGCAAATGCTGATCACCATTGCCATCAACAGGTAGTACCGGTTATACAGGTGAAATTTTTTATTCCGAAGAAAAAGGTGATAGTATCCATACAGGATTCCTGAACTGATAATTACCTGTAATATATAGAGCAGCACGGTTTTCATTTCTTAGGGTTTTGCTGTTTTTTAATTTGTTGCAGCAGGTTCTCCAGTTCTTCTATGGAAATATTATTCTCCTTTACCATAAACGAAACCACGTTACTGAACGAACCTTCGAAATAACCCTTTACCATTTGCTTCATTGTTCGTTTAGAATACTCTTCCTTGCTCAGCAACGGGTAGTATTCGTGCTGCCTGCCCAACACGTTCACGGCAACGAACTCCTTTTCAACCAGGATCTTTAAAAGTGTGGCGACAGTATTCTGGTGTGGTTTGGGAACAGGCATGGATTCTATAATCTCCCGCAGAAATGATTTGTTTAATTTCCACAACACCTGCATTACCTGTTCTTCAGCCTTGGTCAATATTTTCATGATTTTCTATTTACCATTCAAACGTATAACTAATTTTTTAGTTTACAAACTAATTTCTTAGTTTTTTGAAGAAATTGGCTGTCCCTAACCATAGTTTCCTTTATTTTGCAGCAAAAGAAAGGATAATGGCAGAGCCGATCATAGAACTAAGTCACGTTAATATATACCAGGGGAATAATCTGATACTGCAGGATGTAAACCTTACTGTAAACAAAGGCGAGTTTGTGTACCTCGTTGGAAAAACGGGCACAGGCAAGTCAAGTCTTTTGAAAACACTATATGGTGAACTGACATTAACAGAAGGCGAAGCCACGGTAGCAGGTTTTGGGTTGCGTACGCTGGACTGGAGAAAAGTTCCTTACCTGCGTCGCACATTAGGCGTAGTGTTCCAGGATTTCCAATTGCTGACCGATCGCAACGTTAATAATAACCTCAAGTTTGTCCTTAGAGCCACTGGCTGGACCGATGATAAGCTAATGGACGATAAAATACAGGATGTATTAGATAAAGTAGGTTTGAAAGCAAAGGGCTTTAAAATGCCTTTTGAGCTTAGCGGTGGCGAACAGCAAAGAGTGGATGTTGCCCGTGCATTACTAAACTCTCCCAAATTGATCCTCGCTGATGAACCCACCGGTAACCTCGACCCGGAAACCTCCGATGAAATAATGAATCTCTTGTTTCACATTTGCAAAGATTTCAATACAACTATTGTTATGGCTACCCATGATTATATTGTTGTACAAAAATTTCCGGCGAGAACGATCAAAACGGAGAGAGGAAGAGTAATAGACAATGCTACCATAACCATTGAATAAGCTGCAGGGTATTCTTTTCATTATCGTAAGTGGTTCCCAGTAATTGCTTTCGCAATATTATTTCCTCTTTTGTAAAAGGCTGATGGTAAAGTTGCAGGATGATAGAAGCAAAAGCCGTGGCGCTATTTCCTATATGACAGGCATCTTCCAATCCCGTGCCCGACACCATAGGATCATTGACAACACAATGCCTTCCTTCAAACAAAGCATGTAATAACTTCAACCGGATGCCGGTAACATTTTTATTAAAGCAGGGAAGTACATGTATATGCGCTTTGTGAACAAGATCATCCATTTCTGTTTCGCTGGGATCAGCCACCAGGCAGGTATGCTGGCACAGACCGGCTATTTTTTGCAACCGCTTCGATGGTTTTTTTCCAGCGATAACAAACGGGACCCTTGCCTTAGTAAATACTTTACAAATCAACCAGGCCGCCGCCTTCTCATTTTCCGGAACAGAGAGATTACCATGATAGAGACAAAGATTTCCCTGTCCTTCCTGCCCGGTTACATTTTGCCAGGCCGGAAAGGCGGGAAGAAATTTTACCTTGTTTAGTTTATATTCATTCTCCAGGATCGTAGCATCATTTTCAGATATACAGGCATAAACACTATCTCCCGGTAAATGATGACTGAATTTCTTTATGAGCCTGCTTTCATTGTAAAAGAATAATTTCTTTAGCAAGCTATGTTCTGCACGGGCCAACTCTTTATAGTAAACACTTTCCTCGTTGTGCATCCGGACTACTACTTTCCGGTTTTGCCTGTCTAACCTGGGCAGTATGCCCGCACAATGAATTCCCTCGAGCAATATGGGATGCTTATCATTTTGTAACTGTTCGATCAATTGTTCGTTGATACGGGAGGAAACAATATAAGGCGTTTTCAAAGAAAAGCCCGATTGAATTTTTTCCCTGCTGTAGACATTGATGGTCTCACAAAACTGGTTGAGCTCGTTGGGTGTTCCTCTTTCATTATAACTGAAGTAATGAAGGTGGATCAGTATCCCCAGTTGATGAAACATTTTGATACGGTTCATCATATCAATCGCTCCACCATAGTCGGCAGGCCACGGCACATCAAGACAAACGATATGAAGCTCTTTTTTCATTACAACCACGGTTGGTAAATGGCGATCAATTTTTGTTGCTCATTTTCCCAACATAGTTCTTTTGCAGCCAGGATAGCATTTTTTTTAAGTAATTGATATTGCTGCGTGTTATTCATAAGGTCCTGTATTTGCCCGGCCATATCTTCCATAACCTGTGATTGTAAACAAATGCCGCAGGCATATTGTTCGATGATCGATTTGACTTCCGGGATCGGCGTAGCTACTACCGGCACCCCGGCATGTAGATAATCAAATATCTTATTGGGTAAGTTGAATAAGTAATTCTCGCTTTCAAAGCCATCCAGCGTAAATCCAAGTGAAGCAAGGGGAGTATATCGCTTAAGCTCCGCAGGAGCCAGTTTACTAATCATTTCAACCCGACCCTCAAGCTGCCATTCTTTTCGCTTTTCGGCAATAGCTTCCCATTGAGTACCGCCACCGATATATACCAGGTGGTATTTCATGGGCAGGTATTTCATGGTCTCCAGTAATTCAAGCCCGCCGCGACCAGGATTGATACCGATACCCTGCATAAGCAGAATAATTTTTCCCTTCCAGTTTTCGGGCATTTCTTTGGGAACAATGGCACTGGTCACCGGCACATTCCTAATCACGCCTATTTGATTTCCATATTCCTGCTGGTATTTGTTTTTGACAGACTCATTGACAGTATAAACAACCGGTAACCTGGGAAATAACCGGTTTTCAAAAAACTTCCATACTCTTTTTTTAAATGGATGTTTCGTTAGCTCGGGAACACCTGTAAAATATTCATGTGTATCATAGAATATTTTCTTCCGCCTCAACCGGCTAACTATATAGTTGGGAACAAGCGTATCAAGATCGTTGGCCAACAGGTAATCCGTTTTTAAAAACAGCAGCCTTAAAAAAAGTTTAGTATTAAACTCCGCATATTGCAGGAATCCTTTTTTGAAGTAACAACGGATACGAGCTGCTTTAAAAGAATAACTATCTAATGGCAGGCTATTAGAAAATAGCCTGGCGATCACTTTTACGTCAAAACCCATTTGCTGCAAGCTGGTACAAATACGTATGACCCGCTGATCAGTGGTCAATTCAGATATAACAGATACGGTGATCACTTTTTTTGTCATACAATCAATGCTGAAGTAAGCAGGGAACCATGTTAAAGTATTATTGGGATAAAATATCCTTTGCTATTATTTGTGCCGCATTACCGCTGCCAAATATAGGCGATTGAAAATTAGATGCCAGCGAGGGAAGTTGATCAAAGGCTGTCAATATCTGGTCCGTTTCGGCTGAAGAACTTATGCTGCAGGATGCGTCGATTATTTCCGGCCAAAAAGGTTTATCCATCACAACAACCGATCGCTTACCACAAAAAAAAGCCTCCCGGGCCGCGCCGCCGCTATCTGTAATAACAAAACTTGCTTCCGACAACAACGTTTTCATTTCCGGGTAGCCGAGTGGCGGCAAAATAGTAAAAGCAGGCTGCAATGCATATTCGCCGATCCTTTTTTGCGTATGAGGATGTAAAGGCATGACAACAGGTATTTCCTTATGGATAGTATTTAAAGATTCAATGATCGCTGACAAGTTTTTCTTTGAAAGAATATTGGCCACGCGGTGTATAGTACAGGCGACATAATTTTTTTCCGCAACATTTTTCTTTTGCCCAAAAGGCACTTTCAAAAATGCATCATACATCAGGTCTCCTGTTTCCAGTACCCGGCTGCAAATACTGCTTCCATAACCTTCTGTCAGCATGGCCTGGTAATTTTGATGGGTGCAACAATAATTGGTATCAGCCAGCCTGTCCGTCAATACCCGGTTTATCTCTTCGGGCATACTATTATCCCCGGTGCGTATACCTGCTTCAAAATGAAAAAGGGGAGTAGCGGTCCGCTTTGCGGCAATGGCTGCTGCAAGCGTGGTATTGGTGTCACCATATACAAATGTTATGCTCTCTTTCTGTAATGAAAAATATTCCTGCAAGGCGATCGTCACGTCAGCAATAAATGCATCAGGATTCCCGGTATTTATGGGTTGCAAAATAAAATCAGGCTCGGCAATACTGAGTTCACTGAAAAAAATACCGCTCATTTCGGGGCTGGAGTGCTGCCCTGTATGAATGATCTTTTGTGACGCTATACCCGAATTTTTCAATTCCTGGTACAGGATGGCCAGCTTAATGAACTGCGGACGATTGCCAACGATATGAAGAATATCTTTCAAAGTATATTGGTTACCTGTTATCCATTAACTATCAGTTTGCCAAATATACATTCAGTAAGGGGCAATAAAAAACCTTCGGCTTTAAAAGCCGAAGGCATTTGTTTTTCCCTGAGTTTTTCAAAATATTTTTTGGAACTTATTCGCTACTTTCCACTCACCTTATTGTCCCATATTGTTCATACCCTCGCCGGAATTCTGGTCTGCCTTTGTGTTCTTTCGCTTGAAAAGATTGGGGTCAAATTTACCAAACCTCCAGTTGAAGTTGACACGTAAAACCTGTGGATCGCGACGCCGAAATGCATCCTGAATGATAAAAGAAGATTCGGAGTGAATATCAGAACGACGGGTTCTGAAAATATCATTCATATTAACAGACACTGAGGCAGCCCTGTTCTTTAAAAACTCGTATCTGAATGCTATATCTACTCCGTAGTTGGGTCGGACATAACCTTGTGAAGCAGAAGCAGGTCCTCCAAACATTCCACCTCCTGGTCCGCCACCGCGGCCACCACCACCGCCGCCACTGCC
Organism: Chitinophagaceae bacterium; assembly: GCA_031412015.1. Lineage (GTDB taxonomy): Bacteria > Bacteroidota > Bacteroidia > Chitinophagales > Chitinophagaceae > Terrimonas_B. The sequence goes on along the minus strand of JANOCH010000294.1, from coordinate 666 downwards.
ACCGGGTGGTAAGACTGTTTTGGATTGGTACTCACCCGATAATTGAATCGAAAAATTCTTGGGCAGCTTGAACGTATTATTGATCTTGACGAAATAACTAGTCAGCTTTGGCTGATCAGGCTCCCCATCTATATTGATCTCGACATCGGAAGTATAAAGATTGAAATTGGGTGTAAACTCCCACCATTTGGCCAGGTTGTTACGGGAAGTTAATTCAATTCCGGTAACATAACTTGAATTCGCGTTAATGAAAGTCGTTAAGGCTACAACCTCTCCACCAGCGCCTTCACCTCTTTCCTGGAAAGATGTGATAAGATCCGTGGTGTGTTTGTAATAGATCGACGCCAGGAAATTACCTCTATTCTTAAATGTTTTTTCGTAAGAAAGCTCAAAAGAGTTGGTAAATTCTGGTTTAAGACCAGGGTTACCTTTCCTTGGATTAAGCCTGTCTGAGGAATCTGTGATCGGCGTCAACTGCCAGAAATTAGGACGATTAATTCTCCTGCTATAGTTCAGTTGCAAGCTCTGATCGTCGCTCAACTTCTGAGAAACAAAAATGCTTGGAAAAAAACTTACGGGGAACTTTATATTAAACATTTCACCAGTCTTTATCAACTTTCCTTCATAGTTAGAACTTTCAGCCCTTAACCCAAGCTGGTAGCCAAA
>JANOCH010000293.1:0-5703 GCA_031412015.1 Chitinophagaceae bacterium | reverse complement strand
ACCAAAACCTGATCTACGAGTTCGGGCGTAAACTGGGACTTGCCTTCCAGGTACAGGATGACTATTTAGATGCGTTTGGTGATCCGGATAAATTTGGTAAACAGGTAGGCGGAGACATATTATCCAATAAAAAAACTTTCCTTTTGATACATGCGTTGGAGACGGCTTCACCCAAACAATTGGAGGAGTTAAAAAAACTGATTGGTGGAAATCCCGCTGATAAAGTGGACAAAGTGCTGCAGTTGTTCCGTGATTGTAAGGTAGATGGCTGGGCTTTACAATTAAAGAATAAATTTTTGGATGAAGCATTTAACCACCTGGAAGATGTAGCCGTACTATCGGTTCGAAAACAGCCATTGAAAGAGCTGGCCATGTACCTGGTAAAACGAGAGCATTGATAAAGGGCTGTATTGTTTAATATCGCTTGTTTTTTTAGCAGAAGATATTCTGCATAGCCATACATTCTCCATTGGTATAAAGGCTTCATTGATTTTATCCGGCCTTTGTAAGATTTTCCTTATTTTCCTTTTTTAAAACCAACCGACTGATGGGAAATTCTTTATTCCGCACAAAAAAAATAGATTCTATACTGGCAGAAGGAAGCGATGACCCCCATGGCGATGGTGGACTAAAGCGGGTGCTATCACTACGGGACCTTACTTTTTTTGGTATTGCAGCCATTTTAGGTGCAGGAAGTTTCAGCAGTTTGGGCGGAGCCGTTTTTCACGGTGGTCCGGGAGTGGTGATACTTTTTGTTATTACGGCCATTGCCTGTGCATTTACCGCTTTTTGTTATTCTGAATTCGCCAGCCGTATCCCGGTAGCGGGCAGCGCCTATACCTATGCTTATGCGTCCTTTGGCGAATTATTCGCCTGGATCATCGGTTGGGCATTGATCATGGAATACTCAATCGGCAATATCTATGTAGCCTATAGCTGGAGCGATTATTTTACTTCTTTCCTGGACAAGACAGGTGAAATATTAAATATCAATCTTCATATTCCCGCACATCTCAGCACCAGTTATATGGAAGCTAAACATGCGATTGCAGACGGGAGTACGAATGCCGATGTGCTGGCTGCCTGGAACAAGGCACCAATGTTGGGGGGCTTAAGGATCATCTTTGATCTGCCTGCCGTGATCATTAACCTGCTGATCACTTACCTGGTATACCGGGGTATAAAAGAAAGCCGCAATTTCAGCAACATAATGGTTGTATTAAAATTGATCGTGGTGGCATTGATCATCGTAGTTGGCGGATCGCTTATTTTTTCAAATGGACTTACGTTTAACTGGACACCGCCCGATGATGAAGGCGTAAGATCTTTTATGCCGAATGGTTTTGGCGGGGTGATGTTAGCTGTCAGCGGTGTCTTTTTCGCTTACATTGGATTTGACGCCGTCAGTGTTCTGGCCGAGGAAAGCAAGAATCCCCAGCGTGACCTGCCTAAGGGAATGATTCTTTCACTGGTGATATGCACGATCATCTACATCCTGTTAACCCTTGTGCTGACCGGCGCTGTCAATTACAGAAACTTTGATGGGGTTGGTGATCCTCTTGCTTTTATTTTTGAAAAACAAAATTTGAATGTGGGCTGGATGCAGTTTTTTGTTTCTATTGCCGCCGTCGTCGCCATGACCAGTGTGTTGCTGGTTTTTCAAATGGGTCAGCCCCGTATATGGATGAGCATGAGCCGTGATGGTTTGATGCCTCCAGTTTTTCAAAAGATCCATCCAAAATTTAAAACGCCATCTTTCTCAACTATAGTTACCGGGCTCGTAGTGGGCGTGCCTATTTTGTTTACGGACAAAACTTTTGTGCTCGACTTTACCAGCATCGCTACTTTATTTGCGTTTGTATTGGTATGCGGCGGAGTGCTAATGCTTCCACGAAGGCAAAAAGAGCAGGGAAGGTTTCATATTCCCTATATCAATGCGCAATTTATTTTTCCATTGATTGTTGCAGGCGCCATCGTAGTGGCCCAGCTTTTATCCAAAAATTATTTTGCTGATATATTCAATTTTGATTTCAGCGGTAATGAAGAGTATGCGAGCGGGAAAATAAGTTTTATGGATGCCGCTACGCCAAACATTTCACTCATCATTTTCTGGCTGTCCGCGATAATATTGAGTATAGTAACGTTCATTAAGAAGTATTCCCTTATTCCATTGATGGGGCTTATTACTTGTATGTATCTCCTTACCGGGATGACCAAAAGTAACTGGGCCTGGTTCATTGGATGGTTGCTTATTGGAATTGTTTTTTACTTTTTGTATGGATATAAGAAAAGTAAATTGGCCCTCGCCGAAGCGGCCATGCTGGAAAGCGGGACAAGGTTCTAATCTTTGGCTGGCCTATCTTTGCGAAATGAAATATCAGCTCGGGGATATGGTGTTGATCCTGCACTCTAATGAAGAAGGACAGATCATTGATTTCATCAATGATAAAATGGTGATGGTGGATGTTAAGGGCGTTAATTTCCCCGTCTATCTCGACCAGATAGATTTTCCTTATTTCAAACGTTTTTCCGAAAAGAAAATAGTGCAGTCTCCCAAACAGAAAAAATACGTCGATGATGTCAGGAAAGAAAAGCCATCCGGTGAGGCAAAGATAGCGGATGGTGTATGGCTCACTTTTTTACCGGTCATGGATATGGATGAATTTGGCGACCTGGTAGTAGAAGAATTAAAACTGCATTTGGTCAACCAGACTCATGAGCCGTATAATTTTATTTATAAATTGAACTTCTTTGGTAATGCTGATTTTGAGTTAAAGAACCGGGTGAATCCTTTTGAAGATTTTTACATTCATGACATCGCTTTCGCTGATCTGAATGACAATCCAACTTTTGATTTTGAATTTTCCCTGGCGGAGCCTCAAAAAGGAAAATCGGATTATTATGAGTCATCGCTGAAGTTAAAACCCAAACAACTCTTCGCTAAAATAGAAGAAGTAAAAGAGAAAAACCTCGCTACCTTTTCCTATAAGCTTTTTGATACCTATCCTGATAAACTTGTCGAAGACAGAGTTGAACTGGGAAAACTCGCCTCGAAGGGTTACAAAGTGTATAACGCCAAAGAAGCCCGGCAGCATTTGGAATCTCCCCGCAGTGTTATTGATCTTCATGCTGAAAAGCTGACGGATGACTGGCGAAAACTTAGTAATTATGAAATACTCGGTTTGCAACTAAGAACATTTGAAAAGTATTATGAGTTAGCTCTTGCTCATATGCAGCCTTCCTTAACGGTGGTGCATGGCCTGGGAACGGGCAGACTAAGGGATGAGATCCACGAACTCCTGCGTTTGCGAAAGGAAGTGAAGTCATTTGTCAACCAGTATCATTCTCAATTTGGTTACGGAGCCACAGAGATTTATTTTCAATATTGATTTGGTTTATAAGGTCAGCCATATGAAATTTACTGGCGTTGACCGGTATAAACAGATCATACCAGCCAAAGAATAATTTCTAAAGAATCATTTTTATGCAGCAACGATTATTTTCTTATTCAGTAGTAGCGTTCCTCTTAATTGTTACCGGCAAAGGGTTTGGACAGGTCGATTTAGTGGATGTCAAAGTAAAGGCAGGTACGGCGCTTGTGAGAAGCATTCCGGAAAAAGAGGGAGTTTCTTCTGAAGCCATCATCAATTTTTTAACTGCCGCGGAAAAGAGCAGAACCGAGTTTCATAGTTTTATGATGCTCCGCCATGGTAAAGTAATAGCAGAGGGATGGTGGGACCCTTACGCTCCCAACCTGAAACACACCCTGTATTCCTGCAGCAAAAGTTTTACTGCTACTGGGATAGGGTTTGCCGTAAGTGAAAATCTTCTTACAGTAAATGACAAAGTAGTTTCTTTTTTCCCGCACGATTTTCCGGATACCGTTAGCTCCTTTTTAGCTGAACTGACTGTAAAAGATTTGCTGAGTATGTCGGTTGGGCAGGAACCAGACCCTACCAGCGCCAGTGTAAGCAAGGACAGTAATTGGGTAAGGTCTTTTTTTAGAGTACCTATATTATATAAACCCGGAACAAAGTTTTTATACAATTCTCTTGCCACGTATATGCTGTCAGCTATCGTACAAAAAGTAAGCGGGCAAAAAATAATTGATTATTTAAAACCAAGATTGTTTGATCCATTGGGAATACAGGGAATGGATTGGGAAGTAGATCCGAAAGGTATCAATACGGGCGGTTGGGGTCTTCGGGTAAAAACAGAGGATATGGCAAAATTTGGTCAGCTGTTTTTACAAAAAGGAAAATGGCAGGGCAAACAAATATTGCCCGCTGCCTGGATCAATGAAGCTTCTACCACAAAGGTCATACAGCATCCGGAATATTCGCAAGCCAAAAGAGATTCAAGCGATTGGGAACAGGGATATTGCTACCAGATGTGGCGTTGCCGCAATAATGCGTACAGGGCGGATGGTGCATTCGGCCAGTTTATCATCGTAATGCCTGACCAGGATGCAGTGATAGTGTTTACCGCCGAAACACCGGGTATGCAGGAACAGATCAACCTGGTTTGGGAATATTTATTACCTGCCCTGAAGACTAAGAAATTGCCGGTCGACAAAAACATGACAGCGATGCTTAGACAAAAATTATCGTCCCTTACACTTCCGGTACCACTCAAAGCAGCTTCTGCTGCAATGTCGAATATCTCAAATAAAACCTTTTTGATAGCGCCGAATGAAAAGAAGATAAAAAACATTTCATTCAATTTTGTTGATAGTATTTGCAGTGTAAGGTTGGAAACCGATACCGCTGTTTATCGGTTAAGATTCGGTACCGGCAGCTGGCAGACAGGTGAAACAAGCCGTTACGGCCCTTCGTTGGTGTCTGCCGCAAAAGCAAGTTTTGTCGGCCTCCCACTATTAAAAATTAACGGCGCTTATACCTGGAAAGATGAAAATACATTAGAGCTAGCCTTGCGATATATTGAAAGCCCACATACTGAAAAAATCACTTGTCTTTTTGATGGGAACACTATTTCCGTTGTTATGGAGAATAGCTTTGACTACGGAAAAAAGAAAACTCAGTTAAGAGGTGTATTGCAAGAGTAAGTATTTCAATTACCCTTGCCGTGATGAAGAGGGATTGATAAAGAAAGATCAGTGAAATCTTTTTAATCCCGTCCTCCGCGACTATTTACCCCGGCTGTGATGAAGAGAGATTGATAAAGAAAGATCAGTGAAATCCATTTAATCCCATCATCCGCGATTACTTTTGCATTTGTTTCTTTGAAATTATTGCTACAAGCCGGGTTATCGCTCTATCGCAAGGTAGGGAGGAAAGTCCGGACAGCACAGAGCAATGCACCGGTGAAGAGCCGGGTCTGAAGTGTTGCGTGGAGACATGCAACACCGCGGAACAGATAGTGCCACAGAAAATTACCTCAACCCTTTCCCTTCTCCATAAATGGAGAAGGGAGGATGGAAGGGTGAAAGGGTGAAAACGTGAGGTAAGAGCTCACGGCCGATAATGGTAACATTATCGGGGGGTAAACCTTGCATGCTGAAATGCCACATAAACCATCGCCTGAGAACGGCTCGTTCAATGATGGAGGGTAGGCAGATTGATCCCAACAGTAATGTTGACGACAGATAAATGATAGCCACTTTCTGTGTTCGTAAGGAACATAGCGAAGCAACAGGATCCGGCTTACAGGCTTGTAGTATTTTTTTAAAGGGTGGCACGGTTT
>JANOCH010000292.1:0-8718 GCA_031412015.1 Chitinophagaceae bacterium | reverse complement strand
AACCCTCGGCTCCGCCACTGTTATCTGCGCCGACAAAACAGGTACGCTGACTCAAAATAAAATGAGCATCGACTATCTCTATGATGCTGTTGCAAAATTATCCATACCCATAAACAACGACGCCGCAGTACCGCAAGAGTTGATCGAGTATGCCATGTGGAGCAGTGAGACCAATCCATTTGACCCCATGGAAAAAGCCATTCATGAATTATACACGAAAACGGCGACCAAAGACAAACGAAACCAATTCAGCCAGGCGCATGAATACCCAATTGGAGGAAAGCCACCCCTGATGACCCACATTTTTAAAAGCGAAAGCGGTGAAACGATCATCGCGGCTAAAGGAGCTCCAGAAGGAATTTTACGGCAAAGCAATTTATCTGGAGAAGAATTAAAACAGATCGAAGAGCAATCACTTTCGTACGCAAGACTGGGCTATCGTATACTTGGTGTTGGAAAGGGAACCTGGAAAGAAAAAAATTGGCCGGTATCACAGCAAGAATTTCAATTTGAATTCTTAGGACTTATCGCTTTCCAGGATCCTCCCAAAGAAAATATTTCACAAACCATCAAAACATTTAATGAAGCCGGCATCGCCGTAAAAATGATCACCGGTGATTATGCGGAAACGGCATTGGCTATTGCCGGCCAAATTCAGTTAGATCATAATCAGGAAGTACTTACCGGGAAAGAAGTATTGAGCCTTACCCGGGAACAATTGCAACAAAAAGTAAGAGGGGTGAACATTTTCGCCCGGATGTTTCCTGAAGCAAAATTGAAAGTAATTGACGCACTGAGAGAAAATGGCGAAGTAGTGGCGATGACTGGTGACGGTGTAAATGATGGTCCTGCATTAAAAGCGGCACATATCGGGATCGCGATGGGTAAACGGGGAAGCGAGGTGGCAAAGAGCGCCGCATCCTTAATACTCACGGACGATGACCTGGCCCATATGACCGATGCGGTTGCGTTGGGAAGAAAGATCTATGATAATCTGAAAAAAGCTATTCAATACATTGTATCCATTCATATCCCCATCATACTCATCGTAACGTTGCCGTTATTATTATTGTGGAAGTTTACTAACATCTTTTCACCGGTTCATGTGATCTTTCTCGAACTCATCATGGGGCCAACCTGTTCCATAATTTATGAGAATGAACCCATGGAACCGGGAACCATGCAACGCCCCCCTCGAAAAATGGGCGCCAGTTTTTTATCGATTAAGCAATTATCGATCAGCATCATCCAGGGACTGATGATCACCGCCGGATGTTTGGGATTGGGATATTATTATATGCAACAAGGCGCCAGCGAAACCACCATTCGTACCACTATTTTTATTACGCTTTTATTCTGCAACCTTTTTTTGACATTCGTGAATCGCTCCTTCACGTATTCGGTTTTTAAAACATTGAATTATAAAAACAATCTTGTATTAGTCATAACGGCCATTACCGTCGTTTTTATCGCAGCGTTAGTTTATTTACCCTTTGCAAGAGATCTGTTCGACTTGACCCCGTTGCCATCCACGGCAATTGGCACCTGCATAGTTGTTGCCATACTTAGTACTTTGTGGATCGAGATCTGGAAATTACTTAAACGTTGAAGTAATCTAACTACCCTACCTGCTTCAATACCTTATTAACAACATTGAATCCATAGTAAGTTACTTTGCCTTATTGCAAGGTGCTATCTTTCAGATGGGCCGCCTGGTTCGTTACCGCATCCTTTTTTTTCTGATCATTTACCTTTTTCTGGTCATTTTTCTTTTTCAGCTGTTCTTGCTTTTTTAGATCCGCCTGCTTTTTTGCTTCCGCTTTTTTCTTCTTTTTAAAAAAGCCTCTCAATAAAATATTACTCTTGGCCGCCTCCATATTTTCACTCAATCCTTTAGTTCCCTGCTGAAGATTTGACATCGTCGAATCCAATGTCTTTCCAAATTGCTCATCACTCACCAACTTTGACAAAGCTCCTTTTCCATCATTCATTTTAATAGTAAACCTGGCGAATTCATTTGAACTCTTTTCCAGGTTGATCAGCGTATTCTTAAGACTGCTGGAAAACTCTTCGTCGGTGATCAATTTTGATAAAGCACCGTTTCCGTTGTTCATCTTATAGCTAAACTGTGCCAACTGGTCGGTTATAATACCAGCATTATCTACGCTGGCCTTCACACTGCTCATTACATCCTCCATTTCTACCGCATTTTTGGAACGGATAAGGTCGTTATCCTTTACCTCGCTATTGGTGAAAGTTCCCGGGGAAATAGTCAAAACCTTGTCTCCCATTAAGCCGTCGGATCCAATACTGGCTGTCGCATCTTTTTTTATGAATTTTTGAAATTCTTTTTTTATTACCAAATCGACCAATACAGAAGTATCGGTTACCAGGGATATTTCGTCCACAGTACCAATATTAATACCTGAAAAACGCACATTGTTTCCGACTTCTAAACCACTCACTGTTCTAAAACTGGTCTTCAATTGAAACGTGGAGCCAAATAAATTTTTTTGCTTCCCGACAAAATAGATGGTGACGACAAACAGTACTAAGCCAATAACGACAAATAGTCCCAGTTTCATAGTCAGTCCTGATTCCTTTTTCATATTCCTATTTTTATCTATGATTAAATGAAAAAAGAACGAACCCATTCGTCGCCACTTCTTTCCAATGCCGCATAGCTTCCCTCAGCACCGATCACACCGTCCTTTAAGATCACCAGCCTGTCGCCGGTGAGTTTGGCACAGGCCATGTCATGTGTAATAATAACAGAGGTCGCTTTCGTTTTTTTTTGTATGGCCAAAATCAGTTCGCTGATCTCCCTTGACGTAATTGTATCCAGCCCTGTTGTTGGTTCATCATATAGTATGATCTCGGGCCTTAGAATAAGTGTACGTGCCAGGCCGACCCTTTTTCGCATACCTCCGGATAATTCGGAAGGCATTTTTTCAATAGCGTCTGACAATCCAACACTTTCCAGCGCTTCTATAACCGCAGTCTCCACTTCCTCAGACGATAGTTGTTTTGAATGCCTTTTCAATGGAAATTCGAGGTTTTGTCTTACACTCATTGAATCATATAGTGCTGAATTTTGAAAAAGAAAACCGATCCTTATTCTTATTGCATTCAGCTGATTATTATCGAGGCCTGTGATCTCCGTATCAAACACTCTTATTTCACCTTCATCCGGCTTTATTAGTCCTACCATGCATTTTATCGTTATCGATTTGCCTGATCCGGACTTACCCAGTACTACCAGGTTCTCGCCTTTTTTTACAGACAGATCAACCCCTTTTAACACGTTATTTTTTTCACCAAAAGACTTGTGCAATCCCCTGATGTTTATGACAGGACTGGTCTTATAAATGTCAATTCCTTTTTTTATTGTGGTTTCTTCCTGCATAATAATTTTTAGAAAAAAAGATCTGTCACCTGTACAGCGAGCATGTCGATAATAAATATGGTCAAGGATGCCGCTACTACTGCAGAGTTGGCCGCCTTGCCTACACTTTCGGTTCCGTTGGCCGCAGTGAATCCTTTATAACAACCGATCATTCCGATAAAGAATCCAAAGAAAAATGTCTTGATGGTTGCCGGCAGAATGTCCAGGAATTCCAGCGAGGACAATACCTGGGAAAAATAACGGTACAGGCTGACATCGGCATGAATGTTAATACCCACATAGCCACCCAGTACCCCAACAGCATCCGCGAACACCACCAACAAGGGTACCATCAGGGTAGTGGCCAATATCCTGGTGACAACTAAATATTTATAGGGATTGATAGCAGAAACTTCCATCGCATCGATCTGCTCTGTCACTTTCATAGAACCCAACTCCGCGCCAATACCCGATGCAATTTTTCCGGCACATATCAACGCCGTGATCACGGGTGCGATCTCTCGAATCAGGGATAAAGCCACCATGCCCGGTAACCAGGATTCAGCACCGAACTCTGCTAATGTAGGACGCGATTGCAGGGTCAACACCAATCCCATAATAAATCCTGTAATACCGACAAGTGGCAGGGATTTATAACCGATCATGTAGCATTGCCGAAGGAATTCTTTTATTTCAAAAGGGGGCCTGAAAACTTCCTTAAAAAACCTTCCGGTAAAAAGCGTAACATTCCCTGCATCCGTAAAAATATTCTTCAGGTAAATAACCAAAATTTTATCTTTTTTAAAGATCACTTAATCTTTCATCAACAAAAACTGACAGGTCAACTGGCGGTATGTTTAAATTTATTTCCCTACCAATCCTAATTCTTTATATTCATTAACGGCTCGTTGTTTTTTATACTATTTTTTAGAAGCGGCTCAACCATTGCAAGCAATATTTAAGTTCCTCATTTTTTTCACGGACGAAGCATTAGTAGTAAAAAAGAACAGCAGTTAAATAACTGCTGTCTATCAATTGATCGGTAAATCTTTAATTGTTTTTTGCCTTATCAGTTTCCGCTATTTTTACTATGGAAATAGTGACTTCTGTTAACTTATCGTCGGCCGCTTTTTCTTCTCCCAGCGATTTTAGCAATAAACGGGCAGCTTCATTGTGTCCTAATATCTCCGCAAATGCCCGAAGTGTACCATATGTCGCGATCTCGTAATGCTCCACTTTCTGACCCGCAACGATAATTCCTGCGTCTCTCATTCCCCCTTCTTCACACTCTTCCATTACTTCCTCCCCTTCTTTAATCAGACCTTCCATTGCCGGGCATTTTTTGGCAACGGCCTTCTCGTCAATCGAATCAAATACTTCTTCCAGGCGGGTGATCTGTCCCCTGGTTTCTTCCAAATGCCTGGTTAAGCCCGCCACCAATTCTTCGGCTGTAGCATTCCTGATCATTTTCGGTAACGCCTTTGTCAACGCTTTTTCCGCCCAATAGATGTCCTTTAATCCATCTACAAAAAGCTCATGGAGTTTTTCATGCGTAATGGCATTGTTTTGAGTAGCTGTCTTTCTATTGGCCTTCTTAGCCGGAACTTCTTTTACATCGCTTTTCATCGTTAAGTTGTTTTAAATTTTTAATGACACCAGAAAAAATCATTTCACTACCAGAAGAAAACAAGGTTCTTTCATGAGCATACAGCCAAAAAACAATGCCACAATTTTTAACCTGATAAAAAATATTTTACTAGCAATTAGGGTAAATTTCGTCGCAAAACGGGAAAAACCTTTCCGTAATAATTACTTGAAAAATCCAGCGGCATTATGGAGGTTAATGCTAGTGGCTGGCGCCAACGTTATCAGGGTCGTTACTTATTGGTCGGCCGGCCCGGTAGTCAGTGTTAACAAAAAAACAGTGTCTTCGTTAGCCAATACACTATGGGGAATGCCCTTGTGGAGGGCCAGCATCTGCCCTTTGCGCAAGTCAACTCGTTGTTCATCGATAGTAAATAGCATATCGCCTTCCAGCACCTGAACGCTTATCATACCTTTCGCGGTGTGGCGGTCCATCTTAGTGCCTTTATGTAGCGCTATCAGTACGATACGCATGCCATCCGTTTTAAATACAGTAATGGCGTTCCGGTCACTGTTTACCCATTGATCCTCGGTCATCACCTGCTCTACCAGTGAGTTAAGATCAAACGTAACAAGCGTTGCATCCAACACACGATCACCCTGCGGACGTTTCGTTGTAGCTTCGTTAAATTTTTCTTCCATTTTTTTTATAATTTATAATAAATATTTTTGTTACCCTCTGAATGTCAAGAACCCATGAGTTACCTTCTCCTGCTCAACCATTATAAAAAACTCTATTCAAATTAAGTTTGAATTAACCGATGAAGTTGTTCTAACGACAAGGCAAAACTGAGCTCCCAATCGCTGGTAAGTATTACACAAATACCGATAAAAGTTACATATTTCACATACCTGTCAGCCGCAGGGGGATTACATTTTCTCCATATACCAATTCAATTCTTTTTCCATTTTCTTGTACCTGAAAAGGGCAGTGATGATTTTTTGCAGACGTATAAAGGCAGTTTCGCTTTTCACTACATAATCCAGGGCCCTGTGGTGCATACAGTCTATGGCTACTTCAATTTTATCTTGCTGGGATAATATTATAACATGAATATCAGCATTGAAAGCTTTTATTTTATCCAGTGTTTGTATTCCGTTCATCGCCGTTCTGTCAATTCCATCGAGAAGATAATCCAGGACGATCACATCAGGGTTCTGAGATAAATTCTCCACGCAAAGTTCACCTGTTGCAAATGTTTCGATAGTAAAATTATCTATCTCAAGAAATTCAATTTCCAGCGATTTTAAAAATAACGCATCGTCATCTACCAGGAAGACCTTGGCTTTTTTTCCGTTTTTCATGGGTTAGTATTTTTAATCAAATCAAACTCTGCTTCTAATTCTTTGCACGCCTGTGCACATACTATTTCAAGCTGCAACACAAGGTCATGTATCCCGTCCGCCTGTTGTTGTGTGCTTGCATATTCCTGGATCTTTTTTGCCATGGTTTCAAAATCAGTACTAATACCCATGATTGAAAACGATGGAATCATTTTATGTACGGTGGAATGCAATGAATTCCAGTCTTTATCCTGGAAACTTTGTTTCATCAGGCTAACTAAAGACGGGGTTTGCTCCAGGTAAAGGGAGATCATTTCCATCATCAATTTTGGATTGGATTTTGTCCGGTGATTTAAATAATGAAGATCAATGCATTTCATTTTCTTACTTTCGTCATTCACATTGCTTTCCTGTTCATCAATTTTTAATAGCACTGGCCTCTTAACTAACCCCACTATTTTACTGTACAGTAATTTTTCATCAACCGGCTTGGCAATGTAATCATTCATTCCCACCTGCCTGCATTTGGCTAAATCAACAGTGGTTACATCGGCAGTTAAGGCGATAATAGGGATCTTAGAATTCATTTCGTTGCGAATGTATTCCGTAGCTTCAAACCCATTCATTTCAGGCATCTGCAGGTCCATCAAAATAATATCATAGGATTTTGTCTGTAGTTTTTCAATGGCTATCTTTCCATTGGCGGTAATATCGCACTCAAAACCAAAATCATCCAATAGTGTTTTCATCAGCAACTGGTTGAGCGCAATGTCCTCCACCACCAGTACTTTTATATTTTTAATCTCGGTATTCAACTCTGCTATTTCTGCTTCTGATTCAGCTTCGGCCTTTGTTTTTTGAAAACTCAACACAAAACTAAAAGTAGAACCTTCATCAATCTTGCTTTTTACACTAATGCTTCCATCCTGCGCTTCTACTAGTTGTTTAACAATGGCAAGACCCAGGCCCGTCCCTCCATACAATCTTGCCGTACCGCTTGTTGCCTGCTGAAAATTTTCAAAAATATTCACCAATTTGCCTTCTGTTATACCGATTCCGGTATCCTTAACCGCAAATTCAATAGTTACTTTCTCTTCATCTTCAGTCAGCAAATGAACACTAACCGTAATTTTTCCCTTGGTTGTAAATTTTACCGCATTACTTATAAGATTTAAAATGATCTGGTGTAAACGTACCGGGTCGCCAACCAACACCTCAGGAATATTACTGTCGTATTCTTTAACTAATTCTAAATTCTTTTCCTGGATTTTGGTTACAAATAAATGAAGCATGGCAGAGATGGATAGCGACATTTTGAAAGGTGTTTGTTCAAATGTCATTTTCCCGGCGTCTACTTTCGCCAAATCAAGGATATCATTAATTAATACAATTAGTGCATCGCCGCTTAGCTTTATAGCGGTTAAATATTCTTTTTGTTTGGCAGTCAAATCTGTTTTCAACACTACTTTGGTAAACCCGATGATCGCATTCATGGGTGTACGGATCTCGTGACTCATATTCGACAAAAATTGCTGTTTAGCTTTTACGGCATTTTCCGCTATTCGTGTCGCACTTTCAGCCTTACTTTTTGCTTCTTCCGCAATTCCTGTTGCCAACTCAGCAAACACTTTTGCTTCCGTCAATTCTGTTGCAATTATTTTTTGCTCGGTGATATCTCTTGCCACTACCACTGCACCCAGCACATTTCCTCTATCATCTTTATAAACAGATCCATTGAACAATACATCTGTAAGTTTACCATCCATGATGGTTAGCGGGTAATCGGCTACAAATCCCTTTGCAAAAACCTGCTGATAACCTTCCCTTGCTTTATCGGGCTTCGTAAAATAATCAAAAAAATCGGTGCCGATTAAATTCTCCCGTGATACTCCCGTTACTTTTACCGTTGCCTGGTTCATATCAGTGATTTTTCCTTCAGGGCTAATGGTAAATAATGGATCGCGGCTCGCTTCAATAAGGCTCAGAGAATATTTGGAAAGTAATTTTTGGGCCGTAACGTCCCTGGCGACAATCACAACTCCCAACACATTTCCCCTGTCATCTTTATAAACGGACCCATTAAATAATACATCGGTCAGTTTGCCTTCTTTATGGCGAAGTGTAAGCGGAGAATCTGCGACAGAGCCTTTGGCGAACACTTCCTGGTAAACCTCCCGGGCCTTCTGCGGTTCAGTAAAATAATCGAGGAAATCGGAACCGATGAGTTTTTCACGTTCTATGCCGGTAATGTTCACCATGGCCTCATTCATATCTGTGATCTTACCTTCGGTGCTTATAGTAACCAATGGGTCGAGACTCGCTTCAATTAAACTTAGAGAATATTGAGAAGCTAATTTTGCAGAATAGCTGAGTGCTTCCAGTTCTTTATTTGCATTTTCCCGTTT
>JANOCH010000291.1:0-2485 GCA_031412015.1 Chitinophagaceae bacterium | reverse complement strand
TGCTTTCGCGGTTCCAAAATTCTTCGAACACTTTATGGAAATCAGTAGAAATATTTTTAATGATGTCTTCAATAACTTTTTCAGGTCTTCCTTTTGTCCCGTCTTTTGGAAAGCGGTCGACATGCGCCTTTACTACTTCTTGCAGATACGGAAAAGCTGAAGATTGATGCTTTGAGAGATTTGTCAACTCTTCAAGGTTACCGTTTTTGTATGCTTTCCACAACTCTTGCCCGAAATTTATGTCGGCTTCACTTAAAGGAATTCTATCAGCATAACAAACTTTAAGTTCGTCTGACTTTGCTGGTCCAAAGCCATTCCAAAACTGTTTATTGGTTTTGTCTAAGTAAGAAGTAAAAACGGCAAAAACCTTTTTCTTAATTGACAAACTATTGATAATTGAAATAACGAACCACCTATTTACCTGACAAAACAAGTCATACTCAAACCAAAGATTAAACTCTGAAGGATCAGGCGCATTCATTATTTTTTCAAATTCTTTTACCACAGAATTATTATATTCGGTTTCTGTTATTCTCATGTATCTGGCTCTTGATTGCCAAAAGTCATGGAGGTTATCCCCAGATAATTATCCGTCAATAAGACCTTCTCTAACAACAATAATCTCCCCTTCAATTTTTGCGTCTGGAAAACTGTAAGCAAGGGAGTCGCCGTTTAAAATATTGTACACCATAACTGCAAGGTTTTTTGCATTACATCTAACGTCAGGGTTTGGCGACGTGGCAATATACCGTTGTACGTAAGCCGGGACCGATGCTGATCAAAGATATGAAGATGAAAATATATTCTACAGCTGGGATTTATTCGTAAAGCCGCCATGACGCCAAACCCCTTGTTAGGCGTTCGTTATTTTATCTCGTTTAGGCATTTAGTCGATAGAATGATTTTTTTCATCTTGCTCAAATTTGTGAGTATCTACAATCGTTAAGGCATTTTTTGGATTAAGCAGCTAAGACGATACCGGCAGATTTGACTAATATATTTTTTGTATCAGTGGTTAATTCGGACTATTAGTCTTTTTGCGTGTTTTAAATAGCCTGCTGAAATACTTGTTTGATAGATCTCATGTCTGTTGGCTGACTTTTTTAGAATTGGTAGTCGAGGCATTAAGATGAAGTCGATTAAATCTTTGAATTCCCAAAACGATTTTGGATAGTTAAAATCAAATTAGACAAGGACAAAAAGCAACTAATTGATTTTACCCGTATGGCGTAATTTCCTTTTTTAATTAACCGATAGTTCCGGGATCTGATTTATGGAATACGACATGTATCATTAAAAATGTGTGGTATCGCCTGCGATTAGTGAATATGTTTCCTTTTTAGGCAAGTAATTTCTGAGTTAATTGACTGAAGAAGATATTTTTTATGGGATCAAATAGAAATAAAAGTATGGTGATCAGAATTCATCCCAAAGACAATGTACTGGTGGCATTGACTGATTTGGTAAAAGGATCCAATATTGTATTTGAAGGAGAGACTTTTAAACTAAGTGATACGGTAAAAGCAAAACATAAATTTTATACAACCGATCTGCTTGCGGGTGACGAAGTGACCATGTATGGGGTACTCGTCGGCAGAACACAAAATAATGTCAACAAAGGTTGTTTGATGACAACCCATAATCTCGCGCATGCTACCGAACCATATGAATATAGACATCGCCTTGTTGAATGGACGCCACCCGACGTTTCCAAATATGAAAGGACTTTTAATGGATATAAAAGAAAGGACGGTCGCGTCGGCACAGCCAATTACTGGTTATTTATACCTACCGTTTTTTGTGAGAACCGAAACCTTGATGTTATCCGCGAAGCGCTACAAAATGTGATGGGGTACGCCGTGAGTGATAAATATATCCGGTTTACCCGAGCATTATTGGACAACTGGCAAAAAGAACCTGGTATGGGGTTGGTGGAAATTCCGTTGGTACCTTCCGAACAACCTGATCGCCCATTCAGGAATGTGGATGGAATAAAATTTCTCAATCATCAGGGAGGATGCGGCGGTACCAGGGAGGATGCTGCGACGTTGAGTGCTTTATTGGCCGCTTATGCCAACCATCCTAATGTTGGAGGCATTACCGTATTGAGTTTAGGTTGCCAGCATTTGCAGGTACAACATTTTCTCGATGATATAAAAAAGGAGAATCAGGCGTTCGATAAACCATTATATGTTTTTGAGCAACAGCAATCAGAAAGCGAAGAACAATTGATAAGCAATGCCATCAAAAAGACATTTGAAGGACTGATTGAAATAAATAAACTGGAAAGAACACCGGTCCCGCTTAGCGAGTTGTGTGTGGGTGTTAAATGTGGCGGTAGCGACGGTTTCAGTGGAATTTCTGCTAATCCGGCGGTTGGTTACACATCCGATTTATTAGTTGCCCTGGGTGCTAAGGTGTTACTGGCCGAGTTTCCGGAGTTGTGTGGCGTAGAGCAAAACCTGATTGATAGATGTACAACTGA
>JANOCH010000290.1:0-9287 GCA_031412015.1 Chitinophagaceae bacterium | reverse complement strand
GAAACGGAAGCGCTGGCCAGCATCTCCTATCGGAACTCTTACGATACAAAAGACAATCATAAAATTGACGAGGTATTTATTTTCCTGAACAAGAATTTTATGCGGGATATCTCGATGCCGGAAGTAGCGGAGCTATGTCATATGACCCCGCAGTCTTTTTGCCGGTTTTTTAAGATAAGAACCAGGAGCACCTTTATAGACTTTCTAAATGATATTCGTATCAGCCATGCACGAAAATTGTTGATAGAATCAGATGAACGAACTATCGCCGAGGTCGCTTATTTATGCGGCTATAAAAATCTCTCCAACTTCAATAAGCTTTTTAAGATCAAAACAAGATTGACACCCAAAGAGTACAAAAGAAATTTGAAGGCCGACTGGGCCAGGGTAGTATAAAAAAGAAAACATCAGACTTCGTTCATACATTTACTTGCGTAAACATATTCACTCTACCTGATGTTTTCAGGAGTCGTTTCGATACTTTGACAGATCTCTTCTTCTCCAAGCTACATTTTTCTTTGTTACCAAAATTTCCTGTAGCGTTTTGTAAATTGAAGATACGTTTGAACATAACCCGTTTCCAAATTTTTGAAGCTCTTGTTACGCACGTGTTTAGCACTTTGTTATCCACCAAATAACGGGCTTATTAAGATATATTCGCCGGATATGCACATTGAAGCGGTATTAGCTTCTCATGTTCTCAAACTGCAAAGGGATACCGAGGCTCCAGCTCTTCGAAGACTGGATCACTTCCTGTAGATCGTCGATCTTTTTCCCGGTCACTCTAACTATATCATCGTTGATAGAAGCTTGTACTTTTAATCCTGCATCCTTAATATGCTTCACGATCTTTTTAGCATCTTCCTGTTTCAATCCATTTCTCACCTGTACTTCTTTTTTCCAGACCTTACCGCTCTGACTTCCTTCTTTCGAAAGATCAAAAGCTTCAGGTGATATACCCTGTTTATGCGCCCTGTTAACCAATACGTCGAGCAGTTGACGCATTTTCATATCATCATCCGTCTCCAGGTTTAATTTAAACTCTTTTTTATCCAGTTTAATAACCACGTGTGAACCTTTGAAATCAAAGCGGTTGGTGATTTCCTTGGTCACAACATTTACCGCATTGTCCAATGCCTGGGCATCTACTTTACTGACAAAATCAAATGAGGGCATGATATTAAATTTTTTATGTTAGCTATTTTTTTTCAAATGTAGGATTGTTTTTCAATTGACCTGCCTGTTCATCAATTTATACAACGCACGAAAGCGAACATACCCAAAGAGATCAAATAAACATATACAAAAATCCCCCGTAGAAACGGGGGATAAACACACATGAGAAAACAAGTAATTTATTGATTGGCGCCGCCTACCCTGTTCTGCTCATCCAGCGAACTGGCGCTTCTGCGGCGCGGTTGATTCGGCTGACCACTTGAACAAACCTCCGGGTAAACGTGCCAGTTACCTGCCGTATATCCGGCCTGGCCAGGAAATCACGATCGATCCTGCCATATTTTGTAAGGACTCGAATTTCTGCCACGCAAACGGATGCCGCACTTTTACCCGTAGCTTTTTTTCTTTTCATGACCTGTTATTGGAGACCATCCGCTATAACTCCGTTGATCCTTCCTTATATTTTCTGTGCATTCACACATGAAGCCATAAACTAAAATAGCCTGCAACGCAAGTGTCTTTCTCATACAATGGTTTATAGCTTCAAGTTGTCAAATAAATTTTTCATTCCTGGTCGAAATATGACAAGTTTCGTAGTTCTCGTGACGAAGGGTAAATATTCCTTGTTTAAATGAAAGCCTTACTATGATTGCAATGAATTTTTCCAAAATATTAAAACCATTAACAAAAAATAAGATCCCGGCTGGCTAACCAACCGGGATCGCCTTGAATTTTCTGTAAGGCCGATGTATGTTGATTTTAGATTAGTTTCCTCCACCGCTCTTTACCCTGTTTTGCTCATCATCCGCTCCACCACTTTTTCTGCGTGCAGGAGCGATATTCTTTTTCCCAAAGCGATAGTTAAAGGAAAGATTGAACTGGCGGCTATCTCGTCTGCTTAATATATCCACATCCACGTCACTATATTTTGCATATCCACTAAATTGTTGCGTATAAAAAATATCCCGCACGCCTAATTTAACCGTTGCCTTTTTCTTTAGTATTGTCTTTGATATGGCTGAGTTGACAGCATACATTTCATTGGCTATTAACAAACCTTCTGCTGCTTTGCTGCGATACCATCCGCTTACTTCAGCCGTCCAGCCTTTTTTACCAATGGTGAAACTGTTTGTCATATTTCCCATAAAGCTGGTGAATTGTATATCGATCGCATCATTCTTCGCTCCATCCTGGTAAATACCGGTATAATGATTGTTGAATACATTGGTGTAAAGGTTCATATTCCACCATTTGGTTACGGGGAAATTAGCCATCACAGCAATACCAAATTGTTTCATTTTATTAAAGTTCTCCTGGGTCTGGAAAGTCACTTTCTTCTCCGTATTCTGCTTCAGCATCTGCGTAATGATATCATCTGTCTGTGTATAGTTCAACGTTGTTGTCAAAAATTTATTGAACGTATGACTTGCTTCAAAATTATTGGTAAACTGTGGTTGCAGGTAAGGGTTACCCTGGCCATAAGTCAATGAATCCAAAAAGAAAACAAAGGGATTTAAATCGTCATAGTCTGGCCGGGCAATACGACGGCTATAGCTAAAGTTGAACTGGTTTTTCTCATTCGCATTGTAGCTTACACCTGCATTGGGGAATAAATTAGTATACTGTCTCTTAAAAGAAGAATCGCTTTTGATTTGGTGCCCGGTGGCATTTGTATTTTCCATACGCAGACCGGCTGTTAATTCCCATTTCTTAATGGACTTTGAAAAAATGGCATACGCCGCATTTATATTCTCTTCATACACAAAATGATTACTTCTGTCATCGGTTTCCCATGCTGAACCACTGCTACGCAAATACACTACCTGGTTATCTGTTTTTACAAAACTCGTTTTTAAACCAGCTTCTAATTTTATACCATTTTTGAAAGGGTGTGAATAGTCAACTTTAGCACTGTAGATATCGATATTGGACGGGATATTACCTCTTAATATCACATCATTTCCATCTTTCTGATCGTTAGCATCAAATATCTCAGTAGTCAGCTCTGTCCTGCTTTTATTATTGTAAAAAGCATAGTCAATATCAGCAGTAATTTCACGGCCCGTTGAATCAAAAGTATGTTTAAAATTGAAGTTGGAAGAGACGCCGGTAAATTTGCGATTGTTATCTCCCCTTGACCCGATTTTATAGTCAACAGCGCCTGAGGGAAATCTTACATAAGAAGTGCTCGTAGGATCTTCATCGTTATCATTCAAATTAGCATTTACTACAACACCGGCTACCGTTCTTTTGGTAAAATAATAATCCATCCCTGCTTTTATGTTGTGATACATACCTTTGAAATGAGGTCTTGATTTTTGGTCAGAAGATCCTTTGATCGTCGTGTTATCGGCTTCATAAAATCTTCTTCCAATTGTAAGATTGTTGTATCCTTCATACTTTCCACCGTTGTATCCGCCAAAAAGGTTCACTTTTTCATTACGATAATTAAGATTGACTCCACCATTGAACCTTGCATACAAGCCCTGTGTATAGGATGCATTAGCAGAACCATTCATTCCTTTTACGATCCCTTTTTTTGTTTTAATATTAATAATACCTGAATTACCGGCAGCATCATACTTCGCAGGCGGGTTGGTCATTATTTCAATTTGTTCGAGGCTGCTGCTTTGCATATTTTTTAATAAAGCAGCCAGGTCAGCGCCACTCATATAGGTAGGTTTGCCGTCAACCAGTATCATTACACCCTGCTTTCCTTTAAGACTAATATTTCCATCATTATCAACCGTCACACCGGGAGATTTTTCCAGCAATTCTAATGCGTTTAAACCAGTGTTTGTCGGCGATGCCTCAACATTGATCAGTGTTTTTCCAGCTTTCTGCTCGATAAACGGCTTTTTAGCTGTAACGGTAACCCCGGAAATATCTTTTGCCTGAGGTACCAACTCGATCGTTTTGAGTCTAACAGATAAATTGGAAGCATTTATGTCAAAAGTTTCAGAAAACCCTTTTGTATGACCGATCGCAGTGATTGATACAACATACTGCCCGAAGGAGATATTCTCAAACTCAAACTTCCCGGTTTTGTCGGCTATGCTCATTTTAGCTACAGAAGAATCCTTTGCTCTCAGCAAAGCGATCGTAGCAGATTCAATGGTTTTGGTGCTCCCGTCTATAACGGTTCCGCTGATTCTACCTTTCAGCTCCTTTGAGGAAGCCACGGGTGAATTCAACTGTGCTTGGCTGACGAACGATAAGGCTAAAACGACTGTCAGCAAGGTCAAAATCTTTCTCATTTGGTTTTATGTTTATATAATTAGTACTTGTTGTTAATTATTACAGTTCAAAAGTAGGTACTTTGTATTGCATAGAACATTGTTTTCTATTGAACGGCATTTTTCAATGATGATTGGCTGATGCAAACACAGGGAATAGGACGCAAGACTTTCCTTCATGTTACAGATTATGAATGCTTTAGGATGAGTGGCGCATTACTGCCATGAACGGAAATCGTCCTTCTGACTGCTGGTCCAGCCTGGAAAATAGATGACTTGGAAAAACTAAACTGGGTGATTTTGGAAGAAACGAGAGGGTCTAAAGACCGAATTCAGTCCTGATCTCCTCATGATAGGTCCGACCAGAGGTTAGGCGGGTGCCTGCTTTATCCTCCATTATAAATAAGTAGCGTCCGTTAAAGTGACGGTGCATTTCCTTTACTTTCTCCTTATTTATAATATAGGATTTCTGGATCCGGTAAAACTGGGCAGGCAGTTTTTCGGATAAAGCCGTCAGTGACTGGTCGGTCAGGTACTTTTGACCATCCAGGGTATACACATGAACATATTTATCCTCCGCTTCCAGGTAGCAGATAGTTTCAAACCGGAGAAGAATTATCCGGTCGCCCGACCTTATTGTCAATGCTGTTGTTTTTACCGGCGCCTGGAATTGACGGATTATATCCTGAAGACCAGACACGTTGATAGAAGTATTCAACCGTCCAAACTGCCTAAGCTTTTCCATGCTTTGCTTCAACCGTTCTTCTTTGATCGGTTTTAATAAATAATCGATGGAGAAAGTTTCGAACGCTTTGATGGCATATTGCTCGTACGCCGTAGTAAAAATGATATTCGGCTTACGGCTCAGTTTTTCTATTATTTCAAAACCTGTGAGATCTGGCATCTGGATATCAAGGAAAATAAGATCCGGGTTTAGCTCCTCGATCTTTTGAATCGCTTCCACTCCCGTACCGGCTTCCGCGATAACCATCACTATATCCGAATGTTCCTGCAACAGGCTTTTCATCAGCCGTCTCGCTGCTGGTTCATCATCTATCACTATGGCTTTATACTGCAGGCTCACTTTTGATCATTTTTTTAAGATGAATAGAGACCTGTTTGCGGGGAGAATTGCTGAAACGGATCTCATAATTATTCGCAAAAAGCAGGTCCAATTTATCATACACGCTTTTTACACCATAACCGGGATTTAACTCATCCGGGAATGAGGGTCCTGTGTCAGCTATATTCATTACTATAACGTCGCCGTTCTCTATTACCTCGAGCACCAACTCCGTCAATTGACCGGTAGCCTTCAATCCATGTTTCACAGCGTTTTCTACCAGGGGCTGTATCACGAACCTCGGCACCAGGAAATGATTTAATTTTTCATCAACCTCAACATGATAATTCAGTTTATCTTCAAACCTTATCTTCTCGATCTGCAGGTACACTTCCGCCATTTCCATTTCCTCCTTTATTGTAGAATAATTGTTCTGGCTGTAATTAATACTATAGCGAAAAAGATCGGCCAGCGCCACCGTCATCTTTCTTGCTTTTTTTCCATCAGTAATGGACAGATCGGCAATCGAATTAAGGGCGTTGTATAAAAAATGCGGGTTTACTTTGGAGTGTAGCGCATCCAGTTCTGCTTTTACCTTTAGTTCACGCAGCCTGACAAGTTCCAGTTCTTTTTCATCAAACTTTCGTTTTCTTTCTATATCCAGGTAGCTGATCAGTGCATATACGAGACCAATGCTTCCGCCCACATAGATGCTTGATATGACAGTATACTTAACGTACATTATATTTTGGGAATAGACCAGGTAAGTAAACGGAACGTTTACCAGCAACGTCATGATGATCAGGGTAAAAAACAGTAAAAGCTTGTGCTTAATAAATGACAGTCGTTTTAACTGTTTATTCACCGCGATGGCCCATACACTATTAAAACCAATAAGCGTTGCGATCATGGTGGCAACAAAATGCCCTCCAACGGTCCCTAACCAGCCAAATTTCTCAAGAAAATAAAAAAAACCTCCGCTGAGTGGCGACATGGACCCATTTAGCAAAAATATCACCAGCCAGGCCGCGGCATTTCTTCTCAACCAGGCATTTTTTATGGTGCCCCTGAAAAGCCGGTTGAAGTTACCCAGTAGATAGAGTCCCGCAAGACCCATGGCAAGGGAAACTGTCACCAGCACGAAGTAATTTAAAAAGCTTGGTTCTTTCATATGAGCAGCCAAGTTAAGAAATGAAAAGCCCGGTCATTCCTTCTGTTCGCAAACTGCCAGATTTGAGGAGTGAACTGACTATATTGCAACCAAATTCCACGCATGATCATCGATCTGAGATCGGACACTGTTACCAAACCCTCTCCCGAAATGCTCGAGGCTATGATGAGGGCAAAGATAGGCGACGATGTCTTTGGTGAAGATCCTTCTATTAATGAACTGGAAGAATTATCGGCAAAAATGTTCGGGATGGAAGCCGCTGTTTTTTGTCCCTCCGGCACCATGACGAATCAGATAGCGATCAAATGCCATACCCGGCCCGGCGATGAAGTGATCTGCGATGAAAGCTCACATATTTACCAATACGAAGGCGGGGGTATCGCGTCCAATTCCGGTGCATCAGTTAAACTAATCTATGGAGATCGTGGCCGTATCACCGCCACACAAGTTAAAAACGCGATCAACCCAGATGATGTACACCGTGCACGTACAAGCCTGGTTTCTTTAGAAAATACTAGCAATCGCGGTGGTGGAAGTTGCTATGATTTTTCGGAAATTGAAAAGATCCGGAAAGTATGTGATGAACATCATTTGAAATTCCATCTGGATGGGGCCAGGTTGGTCAATGCATTAGTGGCGAAAAATGAAACACCGCAACAATATGGAAAAGCATTTGACAGCATTTCCATTTGCCTTAGTAAAAGTTTGGGCTGCCCGGTCGGAAGCTTGTTAATAGGCAATACGGCATTTATAAAAAAAGCAAGAAGAGTTCGAAAGGCCTTTGGCGGTGGGATGAGACAGGCGGGTTTTTTAGCGGCAGCAGGCTTTTATGCGCTACAAAATAATATGGCAAGACTAAAAGAAGATCATAATCACACAAAACTGGTAGCTGCCGCTATTGAGCAAAAAGATTTTGTCAAATTCATTTTACCCGTAGAAACAAATATTATCATCTTTGAATTGAAAGAGGGATTTGCTGCCCCGGCCATGGTTGATAAACTAAAAGAACAGGGCATTCTTAGTTATGCTATTACGCCTGCCCGGGTTAGATTCGTATTGCATTTGGATATAAGCACGGAGATGGTAGATCAAACAATTAAAATTATTTCAACTTTATAAGGAACTACTATGTTACCAAAAATAAATCCAACAACCACCCAAGCCTGGTCGTCCCTGCAAAATCATTCGGCAGAAATGAAAGCCACAAAAATGAAAGACCTGTTTGCTTTTGACAAGGAACGCTTCAGCAAGTTGCACACCAGGCTTGATGATATCATTTTTGATTATTCCAAAAACATTATGAATGATAAAACGCTTGGTCTGTTACTTCGACTGGCAGAAGAATGCAAAGTAAAAGATGCGATAGCCGCCATGTTCAACGGCGATATGATCAATGAAACGGAAAATCGATCGGTCCTTCACATCGCCCTGCGAAATTTTTCCAAAGAACCCGTTTATGCACAAGGCAATAATGTAATGCCTGAAATAAAAAAGGTGTTGCGTAAAATGAAAAGCTTTTGCGATGCGGTGCATAATGGAGATCATCGGGGCTATACCGGAAAAAGGATCAAATACATTGTTAATATCGGTATCGGCGGCAGCGACCTTGGTCCGCTGATGGTGACAGAAGCGTTGAAACCATACAAAGTAGAAGACATTGAAACTTATTTTGTTTCCAATGTGGATGGAACGCATATTGCCGAAACATTAAAGAAAGTAAAACCAGAAAGAACGCTATTTCTTATTGCTTCCAAAACCTTTACCACCCAGGAAACCATGACCAATGCCCATACGGCCAGGCAATGGTTCCTGAAAAAAGCAAAAGACGAACAGCATATCGCCAAACATTTTGCCGCTTTGTCCACCAATGAAACAGAAGTAGTGAAATTCGGTATTGATAAAAAGAACATGTTTGAATTCTGGGATTGGGTAGGCGGACGTTACTCATTATGGAGTGCTATTGGTTTGTCCATTGCACTAACCATTGGGTATAAAAATTTTGAACAACTATTGAAAGGCGGGCATAGCGCCGACAACCATTTTCAAAACACGCCTTTTGATAAGAACATCCCCGTCCTTATGGCTTTGATCGGGTTATGGTACACCAATTTCTTTGGTTCGCAGACAGAATCTATCCTGCCGTATGATCAATACATGCATCGCTTTGCCGCTTATTTCCAGCAGGGAAATATGGAAAGTAATGGCAAAAGCATCGATCGTAATGGCGAAGAAGTGGAATATTCAACCGGCCCCGTTATCTGGGGTGAGCCCGGCACCAATGGCCAGCATGCCTTCTATCAATTGATACACCAGGGCACGCCATTGATCCCCTGCGATTTTATCGCCCCGGCCCAATCGCACAATCCCATTGGAGATCATCATCAAAAACTTTTGTCAAACTTTTTCGCTCAAACAGAAGCATTGATGAATGGAAAGACCGATGAAGAAGCTGGAAAAGAATTGGAGAAGCAAGGTCTATCATCAGAACAAATAGCAAAACTTCTTCCTTTTAAAGTATTTGCAGGAAACAAACCCACCAATTCTTTTTTGGTAAAAAAAATAACTCCTTTCAGCTTAGGCCAGCTGATAGCCTTGTATGAGCACAAAATATTTACACAAGGTATTGTCTGGAATATTTTCA
>JANOCH010000289.1:0-5148 GCA_031412015.1 Chitinophagaceae bacterium | reverse complement strand
TAAAGGGAGAAATGGAATGAGATATGTCGACGATCGTAAATGCCGGGTCTATCTGGAATAACTGCGCCTTTACAGCCGCTACCAGGTAATCCTGGTGACCAATATCGGATGTAAGCGTAAGTAAAGGCATGGATCAAAGATAGAAGTATGAAGCCGGAAGTCAGGGGCGATAGCTAAAATGCGACTTAAATTATGCAGGTATCATTTAACGAGCTCATCGTTTTTAAAGAAAAATCTATGCACCAGTTTATCCGTCAGCCCGGGGAAAAATTTATTCATGAACACGGTTCGTTTGTCAGCGAAACTCATCACCAGGCTTCTTTTCTTTTTGGCGACGGCACGCAGAATCCGGTTAGCGCATTCACCTGCGGTCATCAGGCTGCCTTCATCAAGCGGAGTTTCACCATGCGATACCGCGTCTTTGTTTAATGCAGCATAACGGATATTGGAAGCAGTAAATCCGGGACTGACCCACATTACGTGAACACCGCTTGTCAATAATTCTGTTTTGATAGCTTCCAGCCAGCCCTGCAAGGCATATTTACTGGCCGAATAAGCGCTTCTGCCCGGTAAGCCCCTGTAACCGGCGATAGACGAGACACCGACAATAGTTCCTTTTTTTTCGATCAGCGAATCCAATGCGTATTTGGTGCAATAAACAGCGCCAAAAAAAGTAATGGATATTAATTTTCGCAATACTTCTGTAGAAGCATCTTTCAGTAATGCCCGCATCGAAATGCCTGCATTATTAATAAGTACATCGATCCCGCCAAAGACCTTGATGGTGGTTTCAATAAATCGGCGGCAATCATTTTCGCTGCTGACATCCGCCACCATGGTATGAAGGGGAGAGGATGGATAACTGGCCTGGAGACGGTATAATTTGTCGTGGTCACGGCCACAGGTAGCCACTTTGGCGCCGGATTGTAAAAGTTCATCTACCATTGCTTTGCCAATGCCATCTGTTCCGCCGGTGACGACCACCACCTTATCTTTGAAATAGGGAAACATCTTGCTCAGAATTTCGGCAAACCTACTTTAATTTTTTTCAACTCAACGGCTTCATTGATAAGTAGTGGGGATAAAAAAAGCCGTCCGATCAATTCGGAGAGCTTTGGTGATCCCGCCGGGACTTCCCGCTTTTCAGCAGGATAAACTTCTCGTCCATCAACTGCAATAAAAAAACCGGAATAAATTCCGGTTTAACGGTGATCCCGCTGGGACTCGAACCCAGGGCCCCATCATTAAAAGTGATGTGCTCTACCAACTGAGCTACGAGATCAACCTGTTGTTCAGATAGGTTATCTGAACGGGGTGCAAAAATACAGTCTCACAGCTTTCGCACCAAAACTTTTTCAAACTATTATGTGATAAGGAAAGAGGCTATTTTGACCTAGTTATTCCAGGGATTAAGCTGTTTCATGCATGTCGGTTTCTGGCGGTTCACATTAAATCAACTTGTTGAATTAACGAGGCATAATTTCTGAGAATGATTCTTTCAATAAGGATTTATTTTTTAGTACACTTGTTTGCCAGTTTGCAATCAAAAGTTTATCTGATTTTATTGCTTACATTAAGTGTTCAAATGCGATTTTCAGAACCTATATGGATCGTTGGAATTATAACAGCCAGTTTGGTGATATTTATATTACTGATGATGTGGATCATTTACAGGCGGCGCAACGGGCTCATTAAAATGGGCTGGTTGGTTAACGGAACAGTATTAGATATAGTAGAGCGACGAGGGTTTAAAGGACATAAATACCGTATGTCTGTTCTTGAATACCATCATCATCTGACAGGTAAAACAAGGGTGGAGGTGCTTTCTGCAAAAAGGTCAAGCACGAATAAAAAAGGAAATGAAGTTCCGCTATACTATCATCCAGAAAAGCCCTATGTGGTTGTTTTGCAAAAAGACAACCATACGAAGGTTTCAATAATTGTATTGACGGGTTTAGCGATTCTTGTTTTAACAGCAGGAATATTTTGTATAAGATTTCTTTTGTTTGAAACTTACCGTAGCTAATTCCTGATTTATCGGTTATGGTCACTGAGCCATTTCGGTAAAAAATATTTATCGTTTGTCAGCGATACTATCCATCTTGTTTTTGAGGATTGAAGTGCGGCTGAATTCATCACAGCTTCCATGGTTACTCCTTTCCTGTTGATATAGTTAGAATGAATAAACCAGTTTTCTTTTCCATCATTGACAATAAAGCCCGTATGAAAATCCAGGCCGATAATATAAACTCCCTTACCGTATTTCTTTAGTTCCTCATTAAAGTCAGGATAGCTAAGCCGGCTTAAATTTTTAAGTGGCTGTTGCGGAACCAGGCTCTTCATCATTTGCGAGGATGCGCATACTGATAGTTTTCTGCGGTTCACTTTCAATCCCATGTCCTGCAAAAGGGTAGCTACAAAAAATCCACATGCAATAGTTCCCTGCCCGGGTTTTGTCGTAGTTCCATTGAAATCCCATGGAGTGTTTTTCCAGTCTTGGTACAGAGCATTACTGATTGTACTTGTCCAGTAATTTTTTATTTCTTCCAGTAGCTCCTTTTTACTTGTCGTATCCGAAAGCTTGTATTTTACATAAAATTGCTTCCGCGATGTTTCAATTTCCTTCTTTAATTCTTCATAAGACTTAGCCGCTGCTGAATCTTTCCTGGTCAGTTGTTGTGCTATGCGTATTGGAATTTTCTCCTTTGAAGACTGGCAACCCGTCAAGAGAAAAATAAAACTTAAAATAAAACAGAAGTTCATTCCTTGTCATTGTTAACCTATAGACGCAGGAATGAATTCTTTCCATAACGGAATGACAGAATTAGGAATGATATTATTTCCAGACTACCCGATACAAAATTTAATAATACCGCCCGATCATCGGATTTTCCACAATCGTCTTTTTCATCATCGCCGGCTCAATAGGTCCCTGTTTGGCATATACGATCTTGCCACCTGGTTCTACAAGAATGGTGTAGGGCAAAGCGCCTTCCCATTTTGGATCCACTATTTCAATCAGTTTATATTTATCATCTACACTAAATAAATAATTCGTATTAGACGCCTGTTGTTTTTTCAAAAACTTCAGCACTTTCTCTTTATTGCTTGGGTTGTCAGCACTAATGCTGATAAATTCAAAATCCCTTCCCCGGTACATTCTGTTGATCGTAATGAAATCATCAAATTCAGCTACACAGGGCCCACACCAGGTAGCCCATACATTTATTAATCGTAGTTTATCTGATTTATTTAACAGCAATTCTTTTAACGCTGGTTCATCGATCATCTCCACATTTACGGGCTCATTGGCCCATTTATCGTATACTCTCTGCACCACTTCTTTTTTCTCCGCCCATTTCACAGAGCATCCAAAAACTTTCGTGGAAGTAACCGGTACCTGTTGAACAGCCAGCAAAGCTTCAATGGCATTACGTGCATCCTGGTTGGCCGGAGTTTTAGCAGGATTTTCCATATCGTCGATCCGACCCTGGTAGGCCAGCTTTCTTTCTTTATCAAATACAAAAATATGCGGAGTCGCTACTGGTCCGTATGCCCTGGAAACTGATTGGGTTTCTCCATCATATAAATAAGGAAAGTTGTAACCCTTCTCTTTAGCCCTAATTTTCATTTCAGCGTATGAGTCGCTCAGATCGGTATAACCAAGTTCATTCAGGTTAACGGATTTTGGATCGTTGGGAGATATAGCCACTACCGCGACGCCTTTCTTTTTATAGTCTTTGGTCATTTGAATGACACGATCTTCATAAGCCTGGGCTGTTGGGCAATGATTACAGGTAAAAATGATCACCAGTATCGGCGCAGTTTTAAAAGAGGCCAGGGTATAGGTTTTTCCATCGATGCCGGGCAAACTGAAGTTAGGTGCTTTGGCGCCTATGGCCAATGTCTTATGCTCATCATGAGTTTTGGTAAAGCTGACAAGGGTGCCGGATAAGACAAAAATCGCTATTAAATAAAAAAAGATCCTACTTTTCATAAACCAGACTGTTTGTGAAAAGTTACAATTTTTATTCACCAGAAGTAATAAAATTTAAAACGGGATGAAAATGATCCAGTGGTTATACTTTTTGTCTGGTTACCAGACTACGATCAAATGAATTCCTGGTGACGGAAATATTATCCTGGCGGGAAGTTGCAATTATATTTTAATCAAATCCGTTCTCCCACCCATCTTTTTTTAACTTCTGTATTTTCTCCATCACTTCTGAATTCAATGAACTTTTATAGTCGGTAATTTTTTTAGATATCATTTCATCAGCACTGCCAATTATTTGCGCGGCAAGGATACCGGCATTCTTTGCAGCATTTAATGCGACAGTTGCAACTGGAACGCCATTGGGCATTTGCAGAATAGAGAGAACAGAATCCCATCCGTCGATCGAGTTAGATGATTTGATAGGAACGCCAATAACAGGAAGGGGAGTAATGGAAGCCACCATTCCGGGAAGATGAGCTGCGCCACCGGCCCCGGCAATGATCACTTTCAATCCTCGTGCTTTAGCTTTCGTTGCATAGTCTACCATTCGTAACGGCGTACGATGCGCAGAAACAACAGTTACTTCGTGGGGAATTCCAAATTGTTTTAAAATGTCGGACGCGGCCTTCATGATATTGAGATC
This sequence comes from Chitinophagaceae bacterium, assembly GCA_031412015.1. Lineage (GTDB taxonomy): Bacteria > Bacteroidota > Bacteroidia > Chitinophagales > Chitinophagaceae > Terrimonas_B. The sequence goes on along the minus strand of JANOCH010000289.1, from coordinate 508 downwards.
ACTATCGCTGCCCATGATGATGCCTACTAGTGGATTCATGCAGCAAAGAAACAGGAAAAAAGTGAAAGGCCAGCCCCTGTCTACCCCGCGACGGAGGAGCTTAGACCGAGTATGGGTTCAAATTATAGACAGATTTAAAGGAAAAAGTTGCAATGGAAAGTATCCTAAAAAACAGTGATGTGGCAGTTCAAAATAAAAATGAAACACGGAGGCACAGAAACACCAAGACACGAAGTAAGTCAAATTCTCTGTGCCTCCGTGACTTCGTGTTTCAAGAATGTGAAAATCAAAGTGAGACACTTTCGAAAAGCGAGGCTGCCTGTTGACGCCATCTTCTGGAGTAGAGCCTCTCTTGACGAGGCGGGATCGGATGAGGCCTTTTGGGTTTTTCTATTTTACCAATTCCCCTTTCAAACTCAGCAATTCTATTTCAGAAACCTTTGTATTGTACCTCGCAGCGATAAGCCGGTCGTACGCTTCGCTAAGACTGATCTGCGCTTCTCTCAAT
>JANOCH010000288.1:0-6471 GCA_031412015.1 Chitinophagaceae bacterium | reverse complement strand
ACAGACATCATGCGGGTAGTCAAAAACCTTAACGGTCTGGTACATTTCTTCCGGCATCTTATTAGTGTAGGCTGGTAAGTTTCCCCCGATGTTCGACACCACTTTATAATTCTTATCCAGTATCAATACAAAGCCTGATTTTTCATCCAGTCTTGCATTGGTTTGTAAAACGGCGACGTATAAATAATCTCCTTTTATAACAGGCCGGCAAACCCAGGCGCCGGGTAATGGAATGGTATCAATATACACTCCGTCCATCGTATATCTTTTAAAAGCATTTTGCACTCTCGATGTTACGATCAGGCAGGGGTTATTCTTGTCGCGATTATCGATACAAATGCCATGCGTGTTGACAACATATTTATCACCTTCACCTTTGCCGGCAAAGTGGCGGATATAGTTTCCTTTGTGATTGTATTGTATCACAAAATCTTTTCCATAGCCATCGGCTACATAAATATCTCCATTCGGGGCTATGATTGTTTCCGTGGGAACATATTCATCTGCTTTGGCATATTGACCTGTTTCTTTCGGATAATCAAGGGTAAGTAATACTTTCCCCTCAACAGTTGTTTTGATAACCTGGTGCCTGTTGTTATCGCAGATAAACAAAACATCATCTCCATTTTCATTGAACAGTGTCAGTCCGTGCGCACCAGGGTATTCGTGTCCCCAACTGCTGATCAGTTTGCCACTTTTGTCATAAATGATAACATTGTTCTTTGTCTCATTGGTGAGCAGTATGATACGTCCGAGTTTATCCTGTACCATTTCGTGGCAATCTTTTACTGGATATTGCGCTGCATTTACCTGGCTCCATTTGGTATTGATGCGATAACGTTTATTATTATGCCCAAGGATCGTTTCCCCTTTTTTTAGACCACGAAGAATATTGGGAGCAATCAACATTCCTGTTGCTGCGATGGAGGATTGTTGTATAAATTTTTTACGGTTCATAATTTTTTTGTTTGATCAGAGGCCTCATCCTACTTCTCCTTCCCCGGAGGGGAAAGAGCGGTGCTGTATTGCAAAGCCAAACTTTATAACTAACACATCATTTTGTATATCTGCTCAGCACTTTCGACGGATACTATTTTGTTAGTCTCTTCGAAAAGTGAGGGCTGTGTACGGTTCCTCTCCTTCGGAGAGGTTAGGTGAGGCCATTCTCAGCATTTTTGGAAAGCACTATTTTTATCAAGCTCTTCGAAAGGGTGGTCTGTGTTCTTACAAGCCCTCTTTAGGGGGTTTGAGGGTTACGCTATCAACCCCTTCAACACTTCACCCGATACATCTGTCAACCGGTAACGCCTGCCCAAATGTTTATACGTAAGCTGATCATGATGCAATCCCATCAAATGCAGGATCGTCGCATGAAAATCGTGCACATGCACCGGGTCTTTGGCTATGTTATAGCCAAACTCATCTGTTTCTCCGTACACACCAGGTTTTACACCACCGCCGGCCATCCACACGGTAAAGCAACGGGGGTGATGATCTCTCCCGTAATTTTCTTTGGTCAAAGTGCCCTGGCAATAATTGGTGCGTCCAAATTCTCCACCCCAGATCACCAGTGTTTCATCGAGCAAACCTCTTTGTTTCAGATCAGTGATCAGGGCTGCTGATGACTGGTCAACATCGGTACATTGTCCTTTTATTTGCGACGGCAGGTTATCATGACCATCCCATCCCTGGTGATAGAGTTGAACAAAGCGAACACCATTCTCCGATAATTTCCTTGCCAGCAAACAATTGGCTGCATACGTACCGGGAGTTAAACAATCGGGTCCATATAATTTTACAATATCTTCAGGTTCTTTGCTAAGATCGGTGATATCAGGCACGGCTGTCTGCATACGGTAGGCCATTTCGTATTGCTGCACTTTCGTATTGATCTCGGGATCCCCAAATTCTTTATATGATTCTTCATTTAATGCGGATAATTTGTCCAACATTTTCCTGCGATCATCTTTATCGATCCCTTCCGGGTTATTTAGATATAGTACGGGACTTTCACCGCTGCTGAATTGCACACCCTGGTGAATGGAATCTAAAAAGCCATTGGTCCATAATTTAGAATAGACACCTTGTCCATTTCCTTTTCCTTTTGATAACAATACACAAAATGCGGGCAGATTTTTATTCTCACTTCCTAGTCCATAACTTAGCCAGGAGCCCATGCTGGGACGATTACCCACTTGTGCGCCGGTTTGAAAGAAAGTCAGCGCGGGGTCATGATTGATCGCTTCGGTGAACATTGTTTTTATGATGCACAGATCATCTACGATCTTAGCCGTGTTGGGTAATAGTTCGCTGATCCAGGCTCCTGACTGACCATGCTGGTTAAAATTGAAAACCGTTCCAGCCAGTGGGAATTTTTGTTGATTCGCTGTCATTCCGGTCAGTCGCTGACCCATGCGGATGGATGCCGGCAGATCTTCGCCATGCATTTTTTGCAACATCGGTTTGAAGTCAAACAGATCTAATTGGGATGGCGCACCATTCTGAAACAGGTAGATCACTCGTTTTGCTTTAGGCGCAAAATGCGGCAGACCTGTCATCACCATTTCTTCCGGGCTGCTGCCAAAAAGGTCCGGCACGAGCAAAGATCCTAACGCTACGCCCCCGATACCCAATCCCAGCCGGGAGAGGAATTTGCGACGATTGATGTTAAGATGGTGTTCAAGAATTTCTTTTTCCATACTATTTTTTTTATCAGCTATGATTTTCCATGGCATCCCAATTGCGTGGCGCCCGATAGATATTGGGACTTTAGGTTTCTTATCGATGTTCGCCAACCCACCCCAATTTCCTAAACTATTTAATCTTTTCTTTTCGTCCCTCCAGGGAGGGGAAATTTCCTAAGCAGTGCATTGCAAAGTCCAACTTAATATATCTCTGCTCCGCATTTTCGGGGAGCACTATTTTATCAGTCTCTTCGAAAAGCGTGGGCTGTGTACGGTTCCTCTCCTTTGGAGAGGTTAGGTGAGGCCTCTACTCACCATTTTCGGAGACTCCAAAAAAAGGCGGAGTGTTCGAAAAGCTGCGGCTGTGCCTCGATGGCCTCCTCTTTTGGAGGAGGTCGGGAGGAGGCCGGCTGTTTTCTCTACGTCTTCATGATCGCCTCTTCCAAATTATAGATCGTATTGATCACTTTCATCAATGCCGCCAATTTATTCAGTTCCGCATTTTTATCCATCGGGTATTCTCCTGCTTTCAATATTGTCGCCGCATCTAATTTCTTTTGGTCAAACAATGCCAATTGTTCTTTATAATAATCCAGTAATAGCTGTTGTTCTTTTTCAGAAGGCTTGCGGCAAACAATTCTCCGGAAAGCAAGATTTATTTTTTCTGCTTCTGTAGATGATTCGATCATCAGGTTTTGCGCCAGCACTCTTGAAGCTTCCAGTACAGCAGGATCATTCATCATGATCAATGCCTGTAATGGCGTATTGGTCTGTGATCTTTTTACTTCACACTGATCGCGGTTGCTTGCATCAAACATGATCATGCCCGGAGGGGGAACAGTCAGTTTAATAAAATTATATAATCCTCTCCTGTAAAGTGATTCTTTATGATCCTGGCGGTAAGTGGCCAATACACCACGCCCGGAAGAAGCCAGTTCCCAAAGTCCTTTGGGTTGGTAGATCTTCACACTTGGCCCGCCAATGTCTTTTACAAGGAGCCCGCTGCTTGCTAAATACATATCCCTTACAAACTCCGCTTTCAATCGCTGGCGCGGCGCCCTTGACAAATAAATATTTTCCGGATCTTTTTTTAATTGAGCGTCGGATACTTTGGCCGATTGCCGGTACGTGGCAGACATGGTGACCTTTTTCATCAATCGTTTAATATCCCAGCCATGCTCCATAAAATCTACTGCCAGCCAATCCAGCAGTTCAGGATGCGAAGGCAATTCACCCTGCATACCGAGGTCTCCGGAAGTTTTCACCAAACCTCTACCAAATATTTCCTGCCATATTTGGTTTACAAATACTCTTGCTGTGAGCGGGTTCTTTTTATCAACGGTCCATTTAGCCAGGCCTAAACGGTTGCGGGAGAATTTGCTGGTATCAAATTGCATTACGGCTGTTACGGCCGCGGCCCGCACTTCCTCACCCGGCTGATCATATACACCGCGGTTCAATAAAAATGTTTTCCGAAGTGAATCCCTTTCACCCATGACGGATACCGTCATGCTACCCGTATCTTTTGAGTTGATAAAGGAAAGAAGGGCCTTCCTGTCTTCAGCACTGATAGTAAGTATAGGATTCTTGGCCGGTTTCGAAGTACTCACGTCACCTTCAAAGCCCGATTCTTTTGTGTTGTTGAAAAATGCAAGCAAAGAATAATAATCTTTTTGCGAGAAAGGATCATACTTATGGTCATGACACTGGGCGCATTCCATCGTAATGCCTAATATGCCCTTGCTGAATGTTTTTGTTTTATCTAATAGATATTCGATGCGATATTCTTCTTCTATTACACCTCCTTCCTCCGTGTATTTATGATTGCGGAAAAAACCAGTGGCTAATATTTTTTCTTTATCAACATCGGGCAGCATGTCACCGGCCAGTTGCCAGGTGAGAAACTGATCGTAGGGAATATTTTTATTAAATGCATGGATCACCCAATCACGCCAGGGCCATTGTGTTCTTATATTATCATCCTGGTAACCGTAACTGTCGGCATATCGTGCCACATCCATCCAATGCACCGCCATCTTTTCGCCATACTGTGATGTTTTCAATAATGCATCCACCATTTTTTCATAGGCATTCTCCGATTTGTCCGCCATAAAATTATCCATCATGTCAACGGATGGCGGCAGACCGGTAATATCTAAACAAACACGTTTTAACAGGCGTTCTTTATCAGCTTCTTCGTTAGGTTGTAATCCTTTTGATTTGGCTTTATCTAAAATGAAATAGTCGATTTCATTCTCTACCCAATCTTTATTGACCTCGGGTAGTTCTGCTTTTACCGGCGCTGTAAAAGCCCAGTGCGGTTCATATTTACCACCCTGTTCGATCCATTTTTTAAAAAGTTTCACTTCGTATTCGCTCAAGGCACCTAAATGTGAGTCAGGAGTTGGCATCATATACGAAGTGTCGGTGCTGGAGATGCGTTTATAAAGTTCTGATTGCTCTGGTTTGCCCGGAACAAGAGCGAATGCGCCTTTGGTTTCTTTCAGTGGCGCATGGGCGCTGTCAGCAATATCCAGTCGCAAACCAGCCTGGCGATGACCTCCATCGGGCCCATGACATTTAAAACATTTATCGGAAAGAATGGGCCGGATATGAAAATTGTAACTGACCGTTTTAGGAATGCTGGTATTATCGTTGCCTTTATTATTAAAGCAGGAAACGATACCTGTAACAACAACAACGATCGCAATTATGCAAGCTGGTAATCGTCCTTTCATGAAGTGGAAAAAATTAGTCTGGTAAGTTAAATAAATTTTACCTCTTATCGGCTTAATGCGGTAAAAAAGTATGACAAGGAGTTAATTTTCAACTGTTATATTTCGCAGCAATTTTCAGAGAAAGATGAATTATAACTTATTATTGCTAAACAAATTTATTGCCTGGTAATTTGGCCATGAATTTATTAACCTTACCTGTTTAAGAAGATTGGAGAGGAGGAGAGTTTTTTTTTAATAAAGTAATTACAACAATCTTATACAAATATGAAACCCCTGTTGCTGGTCTTCATCCTTCTTTTTCAGGTAAACATATTAACTGCTCAAAAATATGAACCTACCTGGCAGTCACTGGACAACCGGCCCATTCCTCCATGGTTCACTAATGCCAAATTCGGCATCTTTATTCATTGGGGACTATTTTCAGTTCCTTCCTGGGCCACCAATTCTAATGCTGATGGTTTTGGCAGCAACTATGCGGAGTGGTATTGGGAGAGACTGAATAATTCGAAACTCAAAATTCATAAAGAGTTTGTTGATTTTCATCATAGAACATACGGCCCAAATTTTAGATACCAGGATTTCGCGCCAAAGTTTACCTGCGAATTATTTAATCCCGATCAATGGGCGGATGTTTTCAAAAATTCCGGGGCGAAGTATGTGGTGCTGACCAGTAAACATCATGATGGATTTACGTTATGGCCAAGCCGCGAATCATGGAACTGGAATGCGTTCGATGCGGGGCCTCATCGTGACCTGGCAGGTGATCTTTCCACTGCTGTAAAGAAAGCTGGCTTACATATGGGATTTTATTATTCATTGTATGAGTGGTATAATCCATTGTATAAACAGGATGTAAAAAAATATGTGGATCAGCATATGTTGCCACAGTTAAAAGATCTGATCATTAAATATAATCCTGATATCATCTGGCCGGATGGTGAATGGGATCAGTCTGACAGCACCTGGCGGAGCCGGGAATTTCTCACCTGGTTGTACAATGAATCGCCTGTGAAAAAGACAGTGGTTACCAATGATCGCTGGGGCGGTGG
>JANOCH010000287.1:0-4321 GCA_031412015.1 Chitinophagaceae bacterium | reverse complement strand
CCATATTTGTTATCCTGGAACTGGTGGCGGGCTTCCAGGTTCTCTTTGGCCGGAATATAGTCCCCGGTGAGGCGGGGCAAGCTCTGTGCAAAAATGGAAGACTGAAGGGAAATAACAAAGGCAATGATCTTTACACTATTTTTCATAACAGAAATAATTTATGTATAGCAAATTCGAATCATGAAAATTACCTGATTCCGGGTAAAGAAACCCAATTTACTATTGTTTGATTTTACCTGTTTCTTGTTATTCCTTCTCTCCGGCGCTGTTTAAATTTTATGCTTTCGAACTGATTGACTGTTTCAACTCATGCCATACCTATAAAAATTATTTGAAATTACAATCTCTTCGCGAGGCATGACATACGTATTACTAATTTTAGACGGCTTCTTATGAAAAATGTATAGCCTCCTCTCTTATTTATCTTCTTTTAGTTCCGACAAAAAGCTCACCACATCCCTGATCTCTTTTTTAGACAGTATAAATTTCATTTCCGGCATACTGGAAGCGGCATTGATCCTTTTTACGATCTGATCTTTAAGTATCACGTCGTTTTGCTTATCGCCTTTTATGGTGAGGCTGGTATTAGTTTCTTCTACCAAAACACCGGATATGTTTTTACCATCTTTAAGCTGCAACGTCACTACGCCAAAGCCGGGAGTTATCCTGGCACTTGGGTTAATAAGAGATTCAAGAATCTGCTGGCGGGTAAGCCTTGCGGCAATACCGTTTAAACGTGGACCGGCATTACCACCTATATCATCGTAAGAATGGCACCTGATACATTGGGCGGATTGATTTCTGAAAAAGATCCGTCTTCCCCTGTCGGGATCGCCGCCAGTTAAACTTCCCGCATAAGCTGAAGCCAGTGTATCGGGCGATAAGGTAGCGCTGATCTTTTTATAATTGGAAATTAATTCGGGCGACCGGCTGCTATCAATCGCCTCCGCCAATTCAAGATAGATATCCGGAGATAATTTTCCGGACGACATTTTTTTCAGCAGATCATCAAAAACCTTATTGGTGTTTTGAACAGGCAAATTGCCGAGCGTTAACAAAGCCGCCTGTTTTTCTTCCATAGTTTTTGTGTTAATAACGTCCGACAATAAAGTCACCATCAGTTCCCCCGGAATATCCATTTTTCCGATCAGATCAATACCCGCCACACGAACTACTTTATCCTTGTCGTTCAGTGCTAGCTTGATCGCCTCACCAATTTGCTGGTCCTTCATAGCCGCCAATGCTTTGAGCGCTTCAACTCTTACGGAAGGCTCCCGGTCATTTTTTAACAGGCTGAGCAAGGGTGCTGCACCCTGGGTGATACCTGTTTTACTGATCGCTTTGACAGCATTAATCCTAACCGTCAATTCTTTGCTGTTCAATAAACTGACCAATGCCTCTCCGGCTTTATTTTTTACCAGGGCAGGGTCTCTTTCAATCACACCCCTGTATCTACCGTCCACTCTATCAAGAACCGAAGGCTTGGACCATGTGCTCAATGCGGCAATGGCTTCTGCCCTCATGGTTGCAGGATTGCTCTGCAGTATGCTATAACTAATGAGGTTTTGCATCGCTTCATCAGTACCCACCCTCATGTTAGCATTAATGGAACGTCTTATCAATGCTTCATTGGAAAATGCGGTGGTTTTTAATAAATTTCCCAATGCAGGTAATGCTTCCTTGATCGAAAGATCATCGTTGATAGCGCGGGCGGCTTCGGTAACAACGAATTCATCTGTGTCATTCAAAAAGCTGGCTACACCAGGATGACTCATTCTTCTCAGGGCTACTACGGCTGCTATCCTCGCTGCCCGGGATGGGTCTTTCGACAGGGCAATGATGGGTTCGGCTTTTCCTATTCTTGCCAGGGCGAGACTGGCTGCATGGCGTATGTAAGCATCTTCATCATTATTATTCTTCAATAGCTCAATGATTGGATTGATCCCAGGCTCATACATGATTCTTCCCAGCGCCTCGGCAGCGAAAAAACGGGCACGGCTAAATTCATCTTTTAAGACAGGAATTAATTGGTCGCCGGCTTCTTTGTATTTAATATCTCCCAGCCATTTTGCGGCCTGTGCCCTTATCTCAGGATCACTATCCTGTAGTAACGGCAATAAACTCTTTGCATAATTTTTATCCTGGCGGGCCAACTGGCTGATGCCCCATATAGCATGTACCCTCGCCAACTGGTTGGCTGTCTGTCCAAGTGATTTTTGAAAAACAGCATCACCATCTGCTCCGCGTTTGGCCAATTCAAATTGAGCTTTCATTCTTACCCGCATATCGGGGTTCTTCAATATTTCACCCAATTCATCATCCTTGCTTTTAGTAAAATCAGCCGCTAATAAGGTTTTGGTTTGCTTACGTTCTTCCGATGCAGCGGCGTTTTTATCGTCCAATTTCCAGATCCGTCCATAATTATGAGTATCCCAGCCATCAATCCAATCAGCAACGTACAGCGCTCCATCGGGGCCGAAATCAAGACCAGTCGGTAAAATGCCGCCAAGGATCTTCTTGGTTTCACCTAATTCAAAACTTGCTCCTTTGGGATTTAATTTAAAACTATGAATGCCTGACCTGGCTGGGTTTCCGACAAACTCGGCAATGAAAAACGTGTTTTTGTATTTTGGGCTGAGGGCGGTACCCGGATTGTATAACATACCGGTGGGACCGTTGACAAAATTTTTGATACAGGGCGTAATATAAGCCGGCTGTCCTTCCCACCGCGGCATATACATTTTTTCGTCCATCCAAACTTTGTACGTGTTGTTGTCAGGATCCCTGTATTTACCATACTGCCAGTTGCTTCGCCATCCGATATCAGCGCCGTTTACAACATATACTAATCTTTCGCTCTCACCGGGATGGTCACCATCATTGTCTTCACTGATAAGGTTGGCGTATTCGTCAAAAACAAATTCATGTGTATTACGATTACCCGAAGCGAACACTTCAAAGTCGCTGCCATCCGGATTACTTCTCACAATAACACCGCTATTGGGATATTCCCATTTTTTCCCGGTCTGATCAGTGCCGTTAAATCCAATGTCACCGATCTGCCAGTAGATCCTTCCATCGGGACCCATTTCTACTCCTGACATACCGTGTCCGCTAAATCCAATATGAATACCATATCCGTGAGAGATAGAAGTTTTTTCATCTTGTATGCCGTCACCATTTTTATCTTTCATTCTCCATAGATCGGGGCCAATGGCTACAAAAAGATCGTCGCCATTTTTTAAAAGTCCACCGGCCACGTCAGTTACTTCGTCATTAAAATCATCGACTATTAACTGCGATTGATCAGCAACACCATCACCATTCCTGTCTTCGAGCTTATACACGTTATCTTTCTCTATGGTCATGTCCTTCCAGTCATGTGAGCCATCTCCATTGACATCTTTCAGCCATTCATTTTTCTTACTGTTTTCCGGTGACAGCACTTTATGCAGGAATGCCCGCTTTTCTTCTATCGTCTGCAATTGTATGGATGGAATTTCCCAGTCCTGGTGACCACGTATATCGAATTCGGAATTCTTTTGGCGATTAGTAGTAGTATAATACAAGTTTCCCGCATCATCTATATCTATAGCAATAGGGGAAATAACCAATGAATCAACTCCCCATAAACTTAAAGTGAGGTCGTCGGCCAATTCAGGCTTAACAAGGGAATCAATGGAAGCGGCCATTTTTACAGCCACTGCAGGATCCAATTGCTTTATCTTTTTGTCGGCAGACTCTTGCTGGCATCCTGATAAAAATACTGCCACAAAAAATGCAGTTAGTAGAAAAAAATTCTGTGTGTCTTTTGGCATTGTCATTATTTTATTCATGAAAGATATTTGGGAAAATGGATTTACGTGATTCTTTCTTCTGAAGAGATACTTTAAAGTGCGGTCATGGTTATAAAACATAATCAATTCTTTTTTAAATTTTTCCAGGCAATAAAAATAATTGCCATAACTGCTAATCCGATGAGCAGGTAAATAAGGGAGTGGTTTGTCTTTTCAGCAGGTATTTCGGTTATAGATAGAAGCTGATTGATCGCACTGCCAGTGACAATTTGTTTATTTCCACCTGTCCAGTAAACTGTTATCCTATCTATTTTAGTAGCATTCCCTAACCCGAAATGGGCAATGACCGAGTTTTGAGAAATATGACTTGACCCGCCCCCGTCAATCTCGCGTATCATTTTTTTGCCGCCTGCTTCCACTTCGATCTTTGATCCTATTCCATGACTTTCCGCTTCGATACCCTTTAGGGCAATTTTAACCCAATTACCGGTGGTGGAATCATTGCGATATAATCTTGTCAACGA
>JANOCH010000286.1:0-2197 GCA_031412015.1 Chitinophagaceae bacterium | reverse complement strand
GTTCTTCGTCTTTGGCGACTACAATGGGATCACCTTTGCGCTGCGGTATTTCTACCGAAACTATTTCGTCAACAAAAGCCCCTTTTTCCCATGCTGCCTGTGAACGTTTATAGCTTTCTATCGCGAATTTATCCTGGTCATCACGGCTGATGCCACATTCCTTTGCACAAAGCTCCGCGGCATTGCCCATGGCTTTACCATCGTAGACGTCAGTCAATCCATCTTTAGCAAGGCCGTCGATCAATGAAACATTGCCATACTTATTTCCCCATCGCATGGCATCAGCATAGAAGGGAACATTGCTCATACTTTCCATACCGCCTGCTACTACAATATCCGCATCGCCCAATAGTATACTTTGCGCTGCCTGCGCTATGGCTTTCATGCCGCTGGCGCAAACTTTATTGACCGTGGTACAATTCACTTCGTTGGGCAGTCCTGCAAACTTGGCCGCCTGTCTTGCCGGTGCCTGGCCCAGGTTAGCCTGGATGACACAACCCATTATTACATCCTGCACCTGTGATGGCTGTAGTCCCGCCTTTGTTAAAGCCCCTTTAATAGCAATAGCGCCTAATTGCGTAGCCGATAAACTTTTTAATGATCCGCCAAAACTGCCGATCGGGGTACGTACCGCCGAAATGATATAAACTTCTTTCATTTGGTTTTTAAAATTGAGGAGCAAAGATAACAATAGTTGGTCTTGCAGAAAACGACCGATATTGAGAAGACATTCATGCCTTCCTGAACCCGGCGTCTTTCTCATTTAAATCAAATTGGTAGTGCAGGTTATTTTTCATTTGGTGGTTATGTGTTTTCGCAAGCATGGATCATGCCGCGGGAAAAGATGAAATAAATCATTTAATTTACAGACACTGAATCTAACAACTTCATGTTGTATAACGCGTTCATTTCGTATTCGCATGCCGCGGATGGTAAGCTTGCACCGGCTTTACAATCCGGATTAGAGAGATTTGCCAAGCCCTGGTATAAAATACGAAACCTGAATATTTTTCGGGATGAGGCAAGTCTTTCGGCTTCGCCACATCTATGGCCGAATATTCAAAAAGGATTGGAGGAATCGGAATACCTGATTTACCTGGCCTCCCCGGTTTCAGCTTCTTCTCATTGGGTGACAAAGGAAATCGAGTATTGGCTAGCCCATAAATCAATTGAGAAACTCCTGATAGTATTGACCGAAGGAGAAATCGCCTGGGATAATAAAACCAATAATTTTTTAAATGCGGAGAACAATTCACTGCCGGGAATATTGGATAAGAAATTTAGCGAAGAACCTTTTTATATTGATCTGCGGACAGCCAGGACACACAAAGACCTTTCACTGAGTAATCCCATCTTTAAAAAAGAAATTTTAAAGCTAGCGGCTCATTTACACAACAAAGAGCCAAAAGACCTGGCAGGAGAAGAAGTAGCCGCTCACCGGAAAATGATAAGGTTAAGAAATGTCGCAATAACTATTCTTGTTTTTCTTTTTATCGCCGCCATCGGCGCCGCCTGGCTTGCCTTTCAGAATGCGAGGGAAGCTATTAAAGAGAGGAATATCGCCCAGGCGAATTACCTGGCCTCCGAAGCGCAACGACAAGCGGATGAAGATCCGACGCTGGCGTTAAGATTGGCGGAAGCATCACTGAAACAAAATAACAGCCCCTTTATCTCAAATATCGCCCAGGCGATATACAGGAAAAATTCATTTTACCGGGTCATAGCCACCCTTCAAAAAACAAGTACCAGCTATAATTCTTTTACCACCACGGATTTTTCACCCGATGGTAAATTTATTCTTACAGGATCAGGTGACGGTATACCGCGGTTATGGGATGTCAATGGTAAACTGGTAAGGGAATTCAAAGCCCACTCGCGGCATATCTCGTCGGCGGGATTTTCTCTCGATGGACAATCAATCCTTACGCAGGCTGACAGCACCATACGATTGTGGGATTTGAATGGTAACCTTCTCCGGGAGTTCATTGATCATTCCGGGCTTATCTCCCAGAATGTAGTGGGCCCCGGAATAAAAGATTTCGGTTCGTATGTCTCACCGGTTATAAGGTTTTTGGAAACAGGCGGCTCCATCTCACAAAATTTCAGCCCCAATATTTTTTCTCACAATAAGATGGCTTTTTTACCCGATGGAAAATTTATAGCCACTGATGACTTTATGGAAGAGATCATTGTTTCG
>JANOCH010000285.1:0-7511 GCA_031412015.1 Chitinophagaceae bacterium | reverse complement strand
TTTGGCTATACCGCTGAAGAAATGATCGGTCAACCTATCCTTAAGATATTGCCCACTGACCGGGTAAGCGAAGAGCCTAAGATCCTTGAACGTATCCGGAAAGGCGAAAGAGTGGAGCATTTTCATACTATCCGTCAAACCAAGCAAGGCAGGCTGGTGGATATTTCTCTTACAGTTTCTCCCATAAAAGATGCCGATGGTCGCATTATTGGCGCCTCAAAGATTGCCCGCGATGTCACTGATGCTATCATTGCCCAAAGAAAATTAGAAGAAAGTGAAGAGCGGTTGCGGATGGCCATGGAGGCGACTCAATTGGGAACGTGGGATTTTCATCCTTTAACAGGAGAGTTGAACTGGTCGGAAGAATGCAGAAGGATATATACGCTGCCACCGGGCCAGGAAGTTGATTTCAAGATCTTTTCAGAACATATATACCCGGATGACAGGCAATACGCGGAAACAGCGATACAAAAGTCAATGGACCCCTCCGGTGATGGCAACTATGATATCAGTTACCGGATATTACGGTTTAGCGATAATGCGGTAAGATGGATCAGGTCGCAGGGGAAAGTGCATTTTAATTCAAAACGCCAGCCCGAATTGTTTACCGGTACCGTCGTTGACATCACAGCGCAAAAGCAGTCGCAGCAAGCTCTTGAAGAAAGTGAACAGCGAATCAGGCTGGCGGTGGAAGCCGCCAAAATGGGAACCTTTGACTGGGACCTGGTGAGCAATGATTTCAAAAGCTCTCAACGACTGAATGATATTTTTGGGTATCATGGACGTTCCAATATTACCCATAAGGATTTACTTGATGCATTTCATCCTGATGATAAACCTGCCAGGGATAAAGCCGTGGCCGAAGCGCCGGAGAAAGGTTCATTAAGGTATGAAGCCCGTATTTTTTGGCCTGACAGATCTATCCATTGGATCAAAGTATTTGGAAAGGTTATCTATAATGAGAAAGGGCAAGTACTAAGGATGTACGGAACGGTAATGGACAGTACGGAAGAGAAAATCACCTTGAATTCCTTAGAAGAAAATGAGCACCGGTTAAGTATCGTCATCCAGGCCGCTGAATTAGGAACCTGGGAGCTGAATTTATTGACCCGCGAACCAATCTATTCAGACCGGTATCTGCAGATATTAGGATTTATGCCGGGTTCACACCCCAACCACGAAGAAATATTAACTAAAATACATCCCGATGATATGCCGATCCGCAACGAGGCTATCAAAAAAGCTTTAGAAAATGGAACTCTTGATTTTGAAATGCGGATAAAACCGACACCTGATGGTATCCGGTGGATAAGATCTAAAGGAAAAGTTTTTTACGATGAAAAAAATACACCCTGGCGGATATTAGGGACAACGATGGATATCACGGAACAAAAAACCGCTTTTAGTGCTTTGCAGGCAAGCGAGCTTTTGTTTAAAACGATCGCCAACGTATCACCGGTTGGTTTATGGATGACGGATGTAAACGGAAAAAACACTTTTGTAAACGATACCTGGGTTGACTGGACGGGAATTGGCGTTACCAATCAGTATGATGAAGGATGGCTGGGAGCTATTTTAGAGCCCGACAAAGAGTATGTAGTAGGGGTATGCAAAAAAAGTTTGGAGAACAGGGCGAATTTCGCGGTGGAATTCAGGATCAAACGAAGAGATGGCCAGGTGAGGTGGATGCTTTCGGAAGGCGGTCCTTATTATACCATTGACAAGGAATTTTCAGGCCTCGCCGGATCGGTCGCTGACATTACCGAAAGGAAACAGCAGTAGATACAAAAAAATTATTTCCTCGCAGTGGCGAGCCACGAACTAAAAACTCCTATTACTTCAATTAAAGCTTATACACAATTGTTGGCAAAAACTTACGTGGATACTGACAATGAACTTTTAAAAAGCGCATTAGGGAAAATTGAAAACCAGATCAATAAAATGACCAAGCTGGTTATTGACTTTCTCAAGCTTTCAAAAATTGAATCCGGAAAACTCCAGTTGGACAGTGAAATATTTAATATTAATAAACTGGTGCGTGAGGAAGCGGCGGATATGCAAATGGTTTCCGTGAATCATAAAATATTGATCGATGAAGACAAGCCGGTAAATATTTCCGCCGACAGGGAAAGGATAGCCCAGGTCGTCAATAATTTTTTAAATAATGCTGTCAAGTATTCTCCTGACGACAAACAAATAGTTATCAAAATAGAACAGTCGGAGGCGATGGTGACTGTGTCGGTGACCGATAACGGGATTGGCATAAAACCGGACGAACATGATAAAATCTTCGAACGATTTTATCGTGCAAAGGCGAATACGAATACCTCTTTTTCAGGATTTGGCATAGGCTTGTACATCTGCGCGGAGATCATACGCAGGCATGGGGGCAAGATAGGAGTCAGGAGTGAAGAAGGTAAAGGGGCCACTTTCTATTTTACGCTTCCGGTAATTGATTAATCCTGTACATTTGAAAAATTCAAAATAGCGTTAATGTCAAAAAAAATAATTATATATGACGACGATACTGATCTGCTGGAAGTATGTTCATTAATTTTGGAAGCAAAAAATTTTTCCGTGGTTACGAAAGATAAATGCACCGAAATACTAAGTGATATAATGGAGCATAGCCCGGACGTGATTTTAATGGACAATTGGATACCCGATATTGGAGGCGTAAAAGCTACCCGCCTGGTAAAAGGCTCAGATAGCTTCTCTCATATTCCCGTGATTTTTTTCAGTGCCAATAATAATGTAAATGAATTGGCTGTAGAAGCTGGAGCTGATTACTTTCTGCAAAAGCCTTTTGATATCAGCGAACTGGAAAGCATAGTGCTCAGTGCAGCAAATGGCACTTCTTCCTGATACAATCGAAAACGGATTGAGGAAATTAACCCGGCATGTTATTTTTTCTCCTTAATGTTTCAATATTTTTCTCTTATAAAAAGTAAACCCTGCTTTTGCGAAGAGCATGGCAGGGTTTACAGGTAAACGGGTGGCCATTATTCCTTTATGAAACGCATTATTTCGTTGGTATTGCCACTGGTGTAACGGATAAAATAAACACCGGGTGAAAGTTGGCTGACATTTATATCTTTTTTAGCAGACAGGCCATTGACACTTTCGTGTTTTACCGTTCGCAGATCAGCCGAGAAAATTCTTATTTCTCCTTTGCTTATTATTTCACCAAAATTGATCGTGATCGTATTCTTTGCCGGTACAGGATAAACAAATGCTTTGGTAAGGTGATTGTTTATGGTCAGTGCAACGATCTTGCTGTATGTATATTTTCCGTCCAGGTCGGTTTGCTTCAACCGATAGAAGGAAATACCGGGTTGTGGTTTTACATGCAGGTATTCATAGTGCTGATCATGATTAGCATTGCCCTGCGATGCAATGGTACCCAATAAGTCAAAACTCACTCCATCCCTGCTTACTTCAATATCAAATTGGCGATTGTCCTGCTCTGAAGCTGTTGTCCAGCTTAATAAAGAATTTTGGTCGCTGGTTACTATTCCGCTAAAATCAGTAAGCTCAATAGCCAATGCTACTCCGGCATCAACAAGGAAGAAATGAGAAAAGCCGGTGAAGTTGGCGGTAAATACCGTTGTACCAGAGCCGAGTGTTGTGACTGTTGGAATTAACAACACCGTATTGCTGACATTAGATGCGGCAACGGATGCGGCCGTCGTCTTGGCTATTCTTAATGTCGACGCATTTTTTCCTCCTAACTCTGCATTGTCAAAATATAGTGAGATGGAATAGTTAGTAGAGCCACCATTGGTAGTTGGTGTTACTGCATATACTTTGGCGGAGCGTTGCCCTCCCTGGTAATTGAGCCATGTCGTTCCTGCTTCATCGAGTGATGAAGCCACACATCCCAACGACGCACCGATACCTGTTAATCTCATCAAAAGCCGGTTATTATTGGAGTAGAAGTAATCACTACTGCCTGACTCAATATGAACCGAAATATTAGATCCTGCAACGGTTTCGATGGAAGTGCCGATAACGACATTGCCTATTTGAATGATCGGTTTTCTGCCCGAGCCGAAGAAAGTTATTGAGCTGAAGGCCTGGGCGCAGTTGATTCCATTTTGGAAGATAGTGCTTCCTTGTCCCGCTGTACCTCCGTCTAAGAATGTTCGTACCTGGTCAGCCCCATTGCCCGCATCTGCTGTTACATTATTAAAACAAAATTCAATAGCGATGTTATTGATACCATCCCATGCAAAGGGTGTTGAGAACGCGAAGTTATTCCAGCCGGCCACTGTCGGATAAGAAGCTGATGAGTAAACAGTGGTCATACCCCCAATGACCGTAGCGCTGCCATCGACCAGGTAATTGAGATTGGTATGCGCCATTTTAATGGAGAAATTAGTAAATGGTCTTGTGCTGGCCTTTAGCTGCAAGAATAGTAGAAGAGAAGTGATATTACCCGGATTTACACCCGCAGCGGTTAATTCATTAGCCCTGTATATAAATTGGGACCTTTGGCTTAATAATCTTGCATCGAAAGGTGTTTGATTGATGGCTCCTGACGAAACACCGACCGCGAATGTTCCCGATGAAGAACCGGTTGGCGCGAGATCATTATCAGGAATGGCGATAGTAAAAGTAGGCGTGGTAGAGCCTTCACTGGCATCGCCGCCGCCGTTGTTCACCGTGAAATCTAATATCGCAGTTTCACCTGCTTCAACATCAGCATCATCATATACTCTTACAGTGAAAGTTTGTGCCGCCGTTGACCCGGAAGCAAAGGTCAATACATCGCCTGGCGTTGTAAAGTTTCCGTTAGTTGTTACATCGTAATCAATTCCTTTCACAGCCGTACCACTATAGGTAAGAGTGGCTGTTGCCGTAGCCGTTGGAGCCGCACCGATCGCCATTTGGTAAGTATAGTCTCTATATCTTCTGCATCCGTTTAAGGTACCTGTAATGTCCTCTGTTCTTGAAGCAGTAGCCTGGCTGAAATTGATGGTCGTGCCGCAAGGCGTTAAGGCAAGGTTGGTACCTGACACTAAGCTGGCCCTGGAAGGAAGCGACATGGCTGCCTGTACCCTTGCTTTCTGACCGTTTGTAAATAATGTATAGCAATTTGTATAACTCATGAAATTGCTCTCGGTATTGATAGTATAATTATTAGGAGCCGCACAACCATTGGCGCCGGTCCTGCAGGCGAAATTGTAAAGACCTGATCCTACATTATAATTGAGAGCAATAGGATCAGTATCGCAAACAAGATCGCCGGTACTGGCACAATTTACATTAGATGGACAGTCTGCATCGTTGTCAGAATCTTCAAATGGGTGGTATAAATTCATGGCATGACCAATTTCATGCGGTAATGTTTTTTGTCCTGATATCATTTGAGTGGCCAGCATAACCGTACCATCCAATGTAGATGGAGCACCGGCAAAGTAAGCATAGCCGGCAATAAACTGACCCGACGTACCATCAGCGCCATCAATTCTGTTAACGACCCAGATATTGTAATAATCTGACGGGTTCCAGCGGGAAAAATTTTTCATCGTCAGGTCGGGACAACCCGTTGCATTCATGGCATTCACACCATTCGCTGTATAGTTTGGTAATGATGATGCGTCTACCCTGTTAATACCGTTGGTTGCTCCGCAGGCAGGAGTACGTTGTGCAAGGGCAAATTGTATTTCAAGATCCACTACACCGCCGCCTTCTACCGGAGCTGTCATACCGGGAAAAGTACCGGCAAACACCTGGTTCAGGTAACCGATGGCTCCATTGATCTGGGCATCTGTTGGATTATAGATCGTCCCAACTGCGCCTCCGGTATGCATTACATGAACGACTACCGGCACAGTATAAGCAGCTTGTGGCCTGCCGGCCAGGCCCTTTCTTTGAGGATGTGCCTCTATGAATTTTCGAATTGCGATCTTATTCGCTTCCATTTCCCGGGCAAATACAGGATCAGTTTGCAACAGTCTTGTGTGTAATTTGTCAAATCCGCAGGGAGGTTGAGCAAGAAGTTCGTCTGAGAATAGAAATAGCAGGGCAAGGAATAGTAAAAATGGCTTATTCATAAGCAGGTTTTAGATGGATATTGGTTGCAGGTAGAAGGTTGAATTACAGTGGAATACCACCAGTTGGTTCAACATTCTGCCTAAAGGCGAAACTAATGATGGTACTATAAACGAATGATACCATGAAATTAGTTTTGAGAAGCTATATTTTTTAAAGGCTACCAGGTCCAATGCCTGGCTTATTACCGGTGACAAAAGTCGAAAGATGAAATTTTGACACACCCTGGTTTCTAATTATCTGCCAGCTTAGGGTAAAAAGGAGAGTGATTTTTACCAAACTGCTATTTTTTCACAATCTCAGTCAATGGCATAATTATTAGGCTACCTTTGCCGTCCCTTATATTAAAATAACGGTTGTTGCCGAAGGGACTCAATTCAAAAAAACAAAATCAATACAATTATGGCTAAGAAAGTAAGCGTTACCCCCTTGCATGACAGGGTAATCGTTAAAGCGGCAGCCGCCGAAGAAAAAACTGCCGGAGGTATCATTATCCCCGATACCGCAAAAGAAAAACCTCAGCGTGGTGTTGTTATTGCCGCAGGTCCTGGTAAAAAAGACGAACCCGTTACAGTTAAAACCGGGGATACCGTTCTTTATGGTAAATATGCAGGAACAGAGATCCAGATCGAAGGTCAGGATTACCTGATTATGAGAGAGTCGGATATACTGGCGATTGTTTAAACCCCCATCCCCTAAAGGGGTGTTATGAAAGTTCTTTCAATTTGAAATTTATTTTTGAAAATAAACACCTGTAGCCTCACAGGTTTATAGTCCCCCTTTAGGGGATAGGGGCATTAATATTATGGCAAAGCAAATCTTCTTCGACATTGAAGCAAGAAATAGAATGAAAAGAGGCGTTGATACACTAGCCAACGCAGTAAAAGTAACATTAGGACCTAAAGGACGAAATGTAGTCATAGAAAAAAAATTCGGTGCACCACAAGTAACTAAAGATGGTGTAACGGTAGCTAAAGAAATTGAACTTGAAGATCCCATTGAGAACATGGGTGCTCAAATGGTAAAAGAAGTTGCCTCTAAAACTGCTGATATCGCAGGTGATGGTACTACTACCGCTACCGTACTGGCACAGTCTATCATCAGCGAAGGTTTGAAAATGGTAGCTGCCGGTGCTAACCCAATGGACCTGAAACGCGGGATCGACAAAGCCGTGAGCCTTGTTATTGAAAACCTGAGAGGTCAAAGCCAAACTGTCGGTAATGACAGCAAGAAAATTCAGCAGGTTGCTACTATATCTGCTAACAATGACGAAACAATCGGTAAACTGATTGCGGAAGCATTTGCAAAAGTTGGTAAAGAAGGTGTGATCACAGTAGAAGAAGCAAAAGGTACCGATACTACGGTTGATGTTGTAGAAGGTATGCAATTCGATCGTGGTTATATATCTCCATATTTTGTCACTAACAGTGAAAAAATGGAAGCTGAACTGCAGA
>JANOCH010000284.1:0-3194 GCA_031412015.1 Chitinophagaceae bacterium | reverse complement strand
AATTTTACATAAAATATCTCAAATCTTCGAATAGTATCTTTGTTTAATAAGTATCAAACTCAACCAGGATCAATAATATAGTGAACCACTTGCTTACAAACACACGGGCTATCAAAAGGATGGCTGCTGAATTAGGCTTCGACTATTGCGGCATTGCCAAAGCTGAAAGGCTGGATGCGGACGCCGATCGCCTGGAAGACTGGCTGAAAAAGAACATGCATGGCACTATGAAATACATGGAAAACCAATTTGACTTAAGAGTAAACCCCTGCTTATTAGTACCGGGAGCGAAGTCCGTTATCACTTTATTAAAAAACTATTTCCCTTCCCAATCACCCGAAAAAGATACGCTGAGGATCTCGAAATATGCTTTTGGTAAAGATTATCATGAAGTGATCCGGGCACAAATGAAAACATTCCTTCAGTTGATACATGACGAGATTGGCGAAGTGAACGGGCGTGGCTTTGTTGATTCCGCTCCTGTATTGGAAAGAAGCTGGGCGCAGCGAAGCGGGATCGGTTGGATCGGGAAAAATGGAAATCTCATCAATAAGCAAAGCGGTTCTTTCTTTTTTATTGCTACCCTTATCACCGATCTTGAACTACACTATGATGATCCTTTCGCCAAAGATTATTGTGGAACTTGCACCAAATGTATCGATGCATGTCCGACGGAAGCCATACTTCCGGGTAAGGTCGTGGATGGTAGTAAATGTATTTCCTACTTTACTATTGAATTAAAAGATATGCTGATCCCACCGGAAATGAAGGGCAGGTTTGACAACTGGGCCTTTGGTTGCGATACCTGCCAGGATGTTTGTCCGTGGAACCGTTTTAGTAGCCCAACAACCGAACCGGCGTTTACACCTTATCCGGAAGTATTGAATCTTACTTCCAAAGAATGGGAAATGATGACGGAAGACACCTTTAAAAAAATATTCAAAAACTCCGCTATCAGCCGTACAAAATGGAAAGGGATACAACGCAATATAAAATTTCTAAAATATTAATTGCTACTATCAATTTACTATTTGGAATCGACCACCGATATACACTATTCAACGGCCTAACTCCCAACTTAGCTTAGTTGTGATCAATCCATAATTGTAGCGATAGACATATTTGTCAGGTGGAGTTTCGCTGCATGGCACTATACCACAGGGATAAGAATATACTTTTTCGTGACTAACAGACTTGCGTACATATCCTGCACTGAACGATAAACGACTTAATAAACCCAATGGAATACGATAGCCTATTCCCGCATCCAGATAAAACCCACCTCTTAGTCTCTCATCAAGGGTGCCGAAAAAATTAACCTCCCTGGTAAACTTTCCCGGAATATTATAGCCGGGCATGGCATATACGAATACAAGCTGTTGTTTTCCAAAATTCATACGCCAGTCCGCGAAAACAGGAAATGAATTGAACTCATACGAACTATACCCCATACCTATCCCATTAAAAAAACGGCGATAAGTGATTCCGCCTGATAATTGAAAAACCGGGCTGGCCCCTGACTCTCCCGCAGAAAATCCTGCAGTGGCAATGCTACGCCATCCGGGTTTCACCGTCGTATTAGTTTGCGCTAAAAGAGCACCGGGCAAAAACAATAAAACAATCAATGCTCTTTTCATCAATAATTTTATTTGCTGACATTTATTTTACTTAACAACCGAATATTGGGCAGGTTGGCATAACTATACTGATACAATCCATCCTTCGCCACTACAAGGGCTATTTTATTCATTGTTATGACATCATACGTATCTATATCGGAGATTTCGTTTATCAACTTTAAATTCATAACATTAGCGGCGTTGTATATTTTTAACCCGGCTTCACCATCACAAATAAAAAGAAGATCGCCATCCTTTGATAATCCATGCGGGTTTTTCATAGTATAGGTTTTCTGCAAAACAGGGTTGCTGATATTATTCAGCTTCACGATATCCAGTTGGTTGCTAAAACCCTGGCAAGCCGTTCCCGAACGTAAGGTAACATAGGCATATTCATCATCGGCTATGACGGGATCGCAACTGGTGGCATGGCTGAACTGGCCGGAAGCTGCAGGAACATCTGCATTGGTAGCGTCATAAATGAACATGCCGGATTGTGATCCGATAAATAACTTATTCCTGAATGGATATATCGTTTCAATACCCCAGCCGATGTTGACGGTGTTGGTACGCTTCGGGTTATTCGCATCGGAAATATCAAAAACATCAAGGGCACTGGAATTTACGGTATACAGCCGGTCATTCATTATCGTAAACCTGGCCATGGAGCCCCCGGTGCCAACTGGTGAAGATGCTTTTGCCCCTCCCAACATATTATTTGAAGCAGACATAAACACATCGGTGCGACCCCCTATCCATCCCCCTCCCTGCTGATCACAATCCTCTGTAACCGTTGTTTCTTTTTTCACCCAGTCCGTGATTATCTGGTCGTTATTAGCACCACGGACAAAGCCATTGCCATAATAACGGTCGGGGAAGATCCCATCAATTATTTTTTCCACTTTAACACTGGCGGGGTTACTAATATCAATTGCGACAAGGTCCGTATACAAGTCTGCGTACAAGGTATTTCCCTTTACGGCTATATCCAGGTTACCCGGTACATCAATGAAAAAAATATTCCTTGGTTGTGAAGGATTGTTATTATCAATGATATGAATACCCTTATCTATTTCATTTAAAAAAATATACTTACCAAGTGTATATATCTTACCGGGAGTTTCCACCGAACGGGCAGGATTGCTTTTTATATTAGCCCTTACCGCCTCTTCGGTTTTATAAACCGCTTCGAAATAGGTGTAAGTATGTTTTTGCTTGCAGGTATCTTTTACACAGGCGGTCATTCCCAGCATGACTATAATTAGCAGGAATGATAGAATTTCGACAGTTAGTTTCTTGTTCATGCCAGTGGGGTTTGAACAAACTGACAACTGTATAGGAAAGAACGTTGCGCTATTTATTTCTTTTTTGGAAAAACAATTTTCCTGTCAGCCCGCTGTATAAGAGGTATTGCTTTTTAGTACAATGGTCACTTGGGCCCGAATTTTCATTGGGTATGAACAAGCTAATGAAGGATGATTATACTAAAAAGCAATACCTCTTATACAGCGGGCTGACAGGAAAATTGTTTTTCCAAAAAAGAAATAAATAGCGCAACGTTCTTTCCTATACAGT
>JANOCH010000283.1:0-3364 GCA_031412015.1 Chitinophagaceae bacterium | reverse complement strand
GCGGCTACTTCGGGTGCATCGGCTAATGTAAAATACAGGGACGGAGTGCTGGTGTTCACACAGGAGAAGAAAGGCCTTATGTACGAAGCGTCGATAGGTGGACAAAAGTTTAGCTATTCACCACTTTAGTTTGCTCATAATTTTTGCTACAAAGCCCTGCAGCATGCGGGGCTTTGTTAACATAAAAACTCTTGAATTTATTTTTAAAACAATCTTTCCTCCGGCGGCTTAATTCCCTGGAGCCGGATATAAATGGTAGCCTGGCCGCGGTGGTGCCCCTGGTGTTCAAATGTTTTATTCATTAAAGCCCAACTGGTCGTCTCAAACCCAAATATTTTCTTTTTTTCTCCCCATTTGGCTATATCCGAATTTTTGACATTATTGAGGCAGAAATCATAACTACTGGTGACATAATAAATCACTGAATCCTTTTGCTGGGCGGTTGTTCGTTTTTCCGGGTTTGACATTAGCCAGGCCGGCGGCTGTTGACCTGTAGCATTTGACATTAAAAACACATTGCCTTGCGCCAGGTGAAGCATTTGTTGCGCAAAGCTTCGTATGCTGTCTGTCGCTTTGAAGGAATACTTATCGGCAGGCATCGTATTGAGATAGTCGACCGTGTAGGACTTTGCCCTTTCCCAGTCTTTTGCCATTTGCGCTTTTATATCCTCTAATGATTGCGCATCGGATACATACGAAATAATAAGAGAAGAACAGAAGGCAATCATGGAAATCATTTTTTTCATATAAGATGTTTTAGATAAGAAAGGTAAATAAAAAACTGTCGCCCTTTAAAGATTTATTGCAGCTGTTTTGTCAACGTAAGATTTTCATTTTCCCAGCATCGGGAATAATCGTTTTATCATCTGTTCATCCGGTTGTGTACCATACTCGCATATTTCAAAAGCCTCCACATTTTTTATAGTAGTTGTTTTTTCTTTGCCGTACCATTTTTGAAGTGCGGCCATCACTTCAGGCTTGATCGGTTGTTTACGGGTCTCCGCCAGCCATTTCAAACGTTCCCCTTTGTCGTTCGGCACTTTATCGGCATAATGTCCTATCCAGGGCAGCCATTCATACATCTGTGATTCATGCGCATCAAGCGCCGAAATCTTTTTATCAAAGACTCCCGTTATATCAACAGCGATATCGGGACGAAAAGAATTGGGCCGCAAAAAACGATCCTGGAAATAGAGAAAGATCGGGTTCTTTTTTAAAGCCGGAGTTTCAGGAGCGATATTGGGTACTGCTACCATGTACGCGGCATCCTGTACCAGCACACCAGTATAACGATGATCGGGATGATAATCGTTGGGTCTTGGTGCGATCACTATATCCGCATTCCATTCACGGATCTTCCGGATAACCTGTAACCTTACCTCCAGCGTCGGCATTAGTTGTCCATCATGGTTGTCAAGTACATCATAAACAACTCCCAGTCTTTTACCGGCTTCCTTTGCTTCGGCCAATCTTCGTTTAGCCAGTTCCGGGCCAACCGTTACCTGGTGACCGGCATCGCCATTTGTTACCGACACAAATTTCACCGCATAGCCCATTTGGGCAAACAATGCCGCTGTGCCGCCACCATCATCATCGCAATCATCAGGATGAGCACCGATCATAATGATGCGGATCTTTTTATCGTCCTGTTGTGCTGCGACAAAAAGGTACACTGAAAAAAGAAAAAACAGTAGGCATGAAATTTTTTTCCTGGCTGGTATCATATTGAATGTTTTTACAAAAAAGAAAAGCAATCCTTTTATGAAGTTAATATTTATACCCGTTAAAATTCCGGTGTTTTTGATAAACCCATGATGAATTCAGCATGCCGGACGAAAGCCATGATCAATCCTTCGATAAATATTTTAACTTTAGCCGTACCGAATATAAAACATGAAAGCGACCACGGGTAGTAATAACGAATCGTTCAGCCTTAAACAGGAGATCGTACATAGCCTTATTCATGCTTTCGGCATCCTGTTTGGCATTATCAGTATTCCCATTCTTACGGCGATTGCGTCTAAAAATGCGAATGTAGCTGGCATTGTTGGCGCCAGTATCTATGGGTTTTGCTTCCTGATGTTATTTACTTTTTCTACCGTGTATCATGCCGTTCAGCATCCGCAGGTAAAAAGAATATTCGAAAAAATAGACCACATCAGTATTTATTTTTTGATTGCAGGGACCTATACGCCTTTCCTCCTGATCTTTCTCCGGGATTCGTTTGGTATCACTTTATTATCCGTTTTATGGGGGTTAACGTTCCTTGGGATTTTTTTCAAGATATTCTTTACCGGCCGGTATAATATTATATCTGTCATCATTTACGTATTAATGGGATGGATACTGCTCGTGGGCGGCCGGCGCTTTTTTAACCAGGTACCTTCCAATGTGATGACGTTTATAATAATCGGTGGCGTGTTATACACTATTGGCATCCTGTTTTATCTTAGAAAAGGATATGGCTGGCATCATGCCGCCTGGCATTTTTTTGTACTGGCTGCCGCCGTCTGTCATTATGTAGCCGTTTTACTGGCAGTTTAAGTTCGACACTTTATGATTAAATCACCCGGGATCAGTGATAGGGATGTAAATTCGCCGGATGAAAATTGCTTTCTTTTCTACCCAGCCTTACGATAAGGAATATTTTGAACGCTACAACAAGCAGCATGAAATTATTTTTTTTGATGCACAACTCAATGAACAAACAGTAAACCTTGCAAATGGCTGCGTTGCCATATGTGGCTTTGTGAACGATCAACTCAACGCTTCCGTCATTAAATCATTGGCCGGGATCGGTGTAAAAATAATCGCACAACGATGCGCCGGTTTTAACAATGTGGACCTGCATGCGGCGATAGAAAATAAGATAACGGTGGTTCGGGTGCCGGCTTATTCGCCCCATGCGGTGGCCGAACATGCGCTGGCGCTTATCATGACGCTCAACCGCAAGACACATAAAGCCTATAACAGGGTAAGAGAAGCCAATTTTTCTCTTCACCGCTTGACAGGATTTGATGTATATGGGAAAACGGTCGGAGTGATAGGTACCGGCAAGATAGGGCAATGTTTCGCTCATATCATGCTGGGTCTCGGCTGCAAGGTGCTGGCATTTGATATCATTGCCAATAAAGACCTGGAATCGGTCGGCGTGAAATATCTGCCAGTGACAGATGTTTTAAAGCAAAGCGATATTATATCTCTGCATTGCCCGCTCACTGATCAAACAAAGCATCTTATCAATAAAACTTCGTTGAGCCTGATGAAAGATGGTGTTATGCTGATCAATACCAGCAGGGGAGCATTGATAGATACCAAAGCGGCGATCGATGCACTTAAAGAGGGGAAGCTTGGTTACCTGGGT
>JANOCH010000282.1:0-6018 GCA_031412015.1 Chitinophagaceae bacterium | reverse complement strand
CTGGGATACGGCGCCGAATATATTAAACGAAATATTGGGGGAAGTTTTGTCAATGCGGCTGTTGGGTTCTCCAGTTTCAACAAGGCATTCAGCACCGGTGAACGAGAAGAAGATATCGCCTATTTCCGCATTACAAGACCATTGGTCAACCGTTTTATGAAATGGACCTACGGCGCTGAAGCGGAATGGCACCGAACCAATAACTACTACCGGGCCGATTCACTATACCAGCAGGATTTTAAATATAAATATAAGATCGTTGATACATGGGGCGCCTGGAATATGGATGCGGAAAAACCAGATGGCAATCGTGACATCGCACGTTCACGCCGGTTGATCGGAATACGTATCCTGGATCAAAATTTTTTAGACAAACCGGTAAAGTATACCAACGATAATTTTTATGCGTATGTTGACAAGCAGGCGGTGTTAGGTGATTTTTCCATCTTCAGGCAAAACTTTTACAAAACGAGATACATATACGGGTTTGGAAGAAATGAAGACGTACCTGAGGGCATGGAACTTTCTATGACGGCCGGATGGACAAAAATAAATACCCGTGAGCGGCCGTACACCGGGGTAAATTTCAGCCGTTATTTTTTTAGCCCTGCCCGTGATTATCTTAATTTTTCGATTGGCGCGGGCGGCTATTGGTATCAAAAAAAATTCGAAGACATTGATGTGTTGGCGAAAGTGGATTTTTTCACGCGGATTCATTATTGGAAAAGAAAATGGAGGCAACGTTATTTTTTAAGCTCGAGTGTTGCAAGGCAGTTTAGAAATTTGTTGAGTGAACCACTAAGGCTGGAAAGTGACTATGGTCTGCGTGAAATAAGAAACAATTGGCAACCTGGTAATTTCAGGCTGGCGGTAAAAGGTGAATCTGTTTTTTTCAGTCCCTGGTCGGTGCTGTTGTTTCGTTTTGCCCCGTTTGTATTTGTCAATTCGGCGCTGTTTCGTGAAAAAAGGGATAGCGCCAATAACTATGATTCAAAAATCTATTCGTCCATAGGCGGCGGGGTAAGAATCAGGAATGAGAGTTTGATATTCGGTACGATTGAATTCAGGGGAATGTATTTTCCCCGGAAAAATTTCTTTAACGATAACTGGCGTTTTGAAGCAAGGACCAATATCCGTTTTAAATACAACCAGCAGTTTATTAAACGACCAGAGTTCATCCGGGTAAACTAAATAAGGCGCCACTCCTAAGAAGTCCTATGTAAAGTCAACACAAATTAGAAAAGATTGTAACACGGTGGTCGTTTACGTTCATCTGTCCCAACGACTCCTTTGGAGTAACAAAACAAAGCGCAAACCTCAGAACATTATTTTTTATTCCACGACCGGCAATCTGAAACCATCAAGAAACAGGTTCACCCTGTTGGTTTCATTCAACGATCCCTTTGCATATACATACAGAACGCCGATAAATTTTCCATCCGTCCAGGCTTTTATCTTCCAGTCATTACCTGTTTTATCTTTCCAGTAATCAATAATACCGCGGGTGTTTTCTTTTCCTTCCAAGCGGTGGCCCTTGCCATAGCCCACAGCGGAACTTATATCAAAGCTTTTCTTCAGGTAGTCGAGATAAGATATGGAGAGATCTTCCGCCTGTTGACTATCCGCCACTTTCTCTTTCAGTTTTATACAAATTATGCCGTAGGTCAGAGAGTCCGCCGCTTTACAATAACCCGTATATACTTTCGATGAATCATCGCTATAAGACACATTGAATGTAGAAGGTGTGCAAAAGAAATAAGCTGAACAACCAGAATCCCCAATGGGATATTTTTTAATGGATTGACTAAACAGGTCAGTCCAGCAAGTACAGGTAACTATCAGCAGCAGGAATTTACTCATTAGATCCTATTTTATTAAAGATAAAAGGATATTCTTTATTGATGA
Organism: Chitinophagaceae bacterium; assembly: GCA_031412015.1. Classification (GTDB taxonomy): domain Bacteria; phylum Bacteroidota; class Bacteroidia; order Chitinophagales; family Chitinophagaceae; genus Terrimonas_B. Next base: position 4,113 of record JANOCH010000282.1, on the reverse strand, counting down.
CAATACAGCGACAGGTTTTTAAGTTATTCATTTACTTTTGGGTCACAATGATCACTATGGGTAAAATCTTTAACTACGGAATAGATCAATTAACGGTAGAGACAACAATCGCGATTGCTGCCGGAAGGATGAAGGCTGTTTTGAATGAACAGGCTATTAAAAAAATAAAGATCAGCCAGCAACATGTTCAGCAAATAGTAAAGGATAATAAGACGGTCTATGGTGTCAATACAGGGTTTGGTATTTTAGCCAACACCCCTATTTCAGAAGAAGACACCGCCACCTTACAATACAAAATTTTGCAAAGCCATAGTGTAGGCGTAGGCGATCCGATTCCCGTGGAAGTAGCAAAAATTATGATGATCACCAAAGTGCATGCATTGGCGCAGGGTTTTAGCGGAGTGCAATTATCAACCCTCGAAAGGATCATCTGGCATATAGAAAATGACGTGATACCCGTGGTACCGGAAAAAGGTAGTGTAGGCGCAAGCGGCGATCTTGCTCCATTGGCACATTTATTTTTGCCACTAATAGGGCTGGGAAAAATTTTTGCCACAGATGAACACCGAGTAACGCAGATAAATTCAATTGAAGTATTAAGGCAAAAAGGGTTAGAACCAATTCAATTGGGTCCAAAGGAAGGATTGGCGCTGATCAATGGAACGCAATTCATTTTGGCATTTGCAGTAAAGGCCGTTCAACGGATGCGCAATTGCCTCGACGCGGCGGATATCATCGGTGCAATGAGCCTCGAAGCCCTGACAGGTACCAAAGCTCCCTTTGATGAACGCCTGCATGAACTAAGACCTTTCAAAGGAAGTAAATTAGTGGCGCAGCGTTTGCGTTTGCTATTGCATGATTCGGATATTATGCAAAGTCATATCGATTGCGGCCGTGTGCAGGATCCTTATTCATTACGCTGTATGCCACAGGTGCATGGCGCATCGAGGAACGCCTGGTTGCATTTGAAAGAATTGACCGGGATAGAATTAAATGCGGTGACCGACAACCCGATCATTTTGGGTGCAGATGATACGATCAGTGGCGGCAATTTTCACGGGCAACCATTAGCGCTTCCGTTGGATTATGCTTGTTTTGCCTCGGCGGAAATTGGCAATATATCCGATCGTCGTTGTTATTTATTATTGGAAGGTAAATGGGGGTTACCGATGTTGTTGATGAAGAATGTCGGATTGAATAGTGGTTTTATGATCCCGCAATATACTACGGCCGCATTGGTAACGGAAAATAAAACGCTTTGCTTTCCCGCCAGTGCCGATAGTATTCCCACTTCACTCGGACAAGAAGACCATGTAAGCATGGGTAGTATCAGCGGAAGAAAATTAAACAGGGTACTGGATAACCTTGAATTCATTTTGGCTATAGAATTATTAAGCGCTTCGCAGGCCATTGAGTTTCGCCGTCCTCATAAAAGCAGCGGGATATTGGAATTTGCCCATGAATATGTAAGGAGTTTTGTTGGCTTCGCGGAAGAGGACAGGATATTTGCCGATGATATTAATAAAGTGGCGGGCTTTATTAAAGATTTTTCTTTTGTGGAGAAGGTGAATGAATTTGCAAGGGAGAAAAATATTTTATTGAATAAAGGATTTGAAGAATTTGTGTAGGGGAAGCGAACACTATTCGATCAAGCTCAACAAGGAATATCTGTCACCAGGCAGCAAAGCCTCTTCCCGATCCCGCCCCAGCGGGACAGGCTCTCCTCCAAAGGCGGAGGGCATCAACGCACAGCCCATGCTTTTTGAAAATACTGCGTTTGTCTGGACTCATCAAACATCCCGGGCAGACAAATACAATTTCCCTTAACATTCCAGTTTGTTAATTCCTTTTAATTACCGGTGGTTTTAGGAATCTTTTTAAATCAGCTTCTTTACATTCGGTCTGTAATTAAAACCGTCAGTATATGAAATCAATAATTTTACGCTCCTTTTGCATCGCCACAATAACTTTATTATTCACCCAGGACATGCAGGCACAACGTGGCCGGGGTCATTACCGTCATTATGGTTATGGTCCCTATCGCGGACAGCGGGTGGGTTTTATTTCAGGCCCCCGTTTTATTGTCCCCTACAGGGGTATCAGCTTCCATTATTCAAACGGATATTACTATCGTCCCTATGGAAGTTATTTCCGCGTGGTGGCGCCGCCGATCGGTATTAACATCAATATATTGCCCCGTGGTTATCGCCGGGTATATGTTGGCAGCGTTCCCTACTATTATTATGGTGGCGCTTATTATCGCCCGGGCAGCAGACCCGATCAGTACGAAGTAGTAGATGCTCCGTTAGGCGCATCTGTACCAGAATTACCGAACGGCGCCAAAGTTGTCGTGATCAATGAACAGAAATATTATGAGCTGGACGGCACCTATTATAAAGAGGAAATAAAAGATAACGATGAAATATGGTACACCGTAGTAGGCAAGGACGGTAAGATCAATACAGACGAAGAATATGTGGAAGAAGGCCCGATTGAAGGCGATATCGTTAATGAATTACCCGCCGGTTCCAAAACTGTTACGCTAAATGGTAACAAATATTATGTGTCACCTGATGATGTGTATTATGAAGAAACAGCCGGTCCCAACAATACGATCAGATATAAGGTGGTAGGAAAATAGTTCGCTTGCTTTTATTATGAATATTTCAATTGCCTCCGCTCATGCGGGGGCTTTTTTGTGAACGGATGGTTCTTTCCAAACTACTCCACGAAAAAACCGGTTTGCTGTTGAGCCAAACCGGTTTTGATCAGTTAATATTATGCATCCGCTGTTTATGGCAAACTGTACAAGTATTGACTACTATTATTTTTTCAAACGCTCATACACTTCTACATTCTTACCCCCACTACCGTTATCCATGGTTTGTGTGAAACCATCTGTACCGTTCATTTCAATGGTAATATCAAAATCATGCCCCCTGACATCGGAATAGGTGGAAGCTATCATTGATTCTTTTACTTTGTTGGCTCCCGCCATTTCAAACTTTCCAAAACCGATGCCGGTATGATTTTTATTCAGTGAATCTTTCCAGGTATGGCCCCAAATGCACTGGCCGGCATAGTATGCTTTATACTGCACACCGGTGTCGGACACCGTATCCTTCCCATTGATTTGAAAACGCTTGACAAGCTTCCAGGTTCCGTCGAGGGGAGATGTACTTTCTGCTCCCGACTTTTCATATTCTTCTGTAAGTTTAAATTTCTGGTTTCCGGATAGTATTTCAGGAATGATCTGTTTATATCCCTTCGCTGTTTTTTCGATCAATAACGTATAGGATCTTAGTGTATCATCATTGGTAGAGTCTGAGGCGCTGTAGATAACATTTTCTGATACAGTATCTCCACTGGCGGTGTATGATCCGATACCAAAGGAGCTAATAGAATCGGGCGAATTGACATTCGCATACATCATTTGATCCCCGGTAAAAATTTTCATTTGTTGCAGGGAAGTATAGGTAGTGTCCGTACTATCACTTTTTACATTTTGTGATAACATTTTGAAGGCGCCGGTCATAGTGACTGTTTCTTTCTTTTCCGGGCTATTACAGGCCAAAACAATTGCAGCAAGCAATAAAGCTGCGAATACAGGTTTCATGTGTTTTTAAATTTATAGTAATGAATAAATGACGTTGAAAGAAGGGATAGGACGTCTTCAAAAAGGGGTGCACTTGGTCGTTTTACAACCTGGGGTCGCTCTAAAGTAGATTAATAATAGCAGAAAAACCTCAGGGGACTGATTTATTTTCCGGGTAATTATTTTAATCAATCAAAAATGGATAAGGATCATTTCATTTCTAATACAGATTCCAGTGCCAGGTTCATCATTGGCAATAAAGCTTTCTCTCTCTCATCAGCAGATATCTTTTCATGTGTAGGGATAATATCGGAGACGGTCAGCAGGGTGGCAGCGGTCTTGTTCAAATACTTAGCATTAGCGAATAAAGCAAATGATTCCATCTCTACCGCCAGGCAATTATGTTTGACAGCAATAGCAGGTATATCCGAATTCTTGCGATAAAAAATATCACTGGAGTGAATATTACAGGAGATCAAAGGGATAGTTACTTTTTTTGCCGCCTGGCTTATTTTATC
>JANOCH010000281.1:0-6479 GCA_031412015.1 Chitinophagaceae bacterium | reverse complement strand
TTTAGAAAAGGCATATAGCTTATATAGTTGTCCTTGCGATTCCATCTTGGCCGTTCCGCATGATATGCAGGAGACTGCCCCATACTCGTTTAGACAGCAAAAAATGGGACCAATAGTATGTATTTTTCATCGGAAATCTTTACAGGTCAAGTTTAGCCAGCCTGTTCATAGGCTTTTTTTATCCATTCGATCAGGTCTTTATTGATCATTTTTTCATCTTCCACTTTGATGCGATGGGTACACATGGCATTCCAACTTCCGGAAGCAATGACATTGCCGGATGGAGGGACACCTTTAATATTGAGGCCGACATCTAACCGGTCTTTGGTTGATGGCTGAATAATAGCAAACTGTTTTTTTCTTCTTAAGCTTACATAGGCCTTTTTCGGCGCAAGTTCTACATCTTTACCAAACTTGTTTATTTCGGTCATTAACTTATCATACCAGGGTTTCAGGTTTTCCTTGCCCTTGTATTGCTCTGTTATAAGATCTTCGGAATTCTCAGCAGCCCCGGCATGGCTTTGTTTGGCATAATGGACCACCATATTAGCATTACCATGAGTGAACCCATGTTTCTCTTTCAGAAAGCTGACCAGTTCCCCGTGTTTTTCCAAACCGCTTTTATTGACAATGGCGATCCACTCATTTAATTTTTTGCCAGTAATTTTTTCAATGTTGGCGATCTGGGTGGCGTAAGCTTTGTCTAATGCTTCTGAACTCATTTGAGAAATTTAAGGTTAAAAAAAAGGCTTTTTAGTCACCGATTTTCTTTGACAGGTTTATTGTAGTTATTTTCAAAGGAAAACTAAGCTTTATATGGAAAACTGGATTGTAAAAATTTAACCTCCGTTTAAAAGTATCAAAATTGAAGGAGCCGTTAAAAGCAAACAATCCTAAACGGGTAAATAATTTCGATACTCTCCTCTTTGGGTTAAATAGGCAGAGGGGTTGATCCCCGAAAAAGCCTGGAATTCTTTGATAAAATGAGCCTGGTCATAATAGCCGCAGTCATAGGCAACGGAGGTCCATTCTATCGATCGCTTCGTTTCGACGTCTTTTATTACTTTCTGAAACCTGGCGATCCGGGAAAACGATTTTGGAGAAAGTCCTGCGTGTTTTTTAAACAAGCTGATCAAGTGTTTTTGTGTAATACCGATTTTGTCCGACAGTTGTGCTATTGTCCATAATTGCGGTGTTTTCTGTAGCTGATCAATAGCATAGCTGACGAATATATTAGGCTCCAGTTTTTTCTTTCCCTTCAACAAGAAATATTTTTCAAGGATGCTGAATTTATGGTCAATTTCCGGCTCATTCAACAGGGCATCCCGGATCGAATGTATTTCCGTATTCCAGATGCAATCCATTTCAACGGTTAAGTCATTAAGGTCATTAACGGGAAAGTCAAAAAATGGATAAGATCCACCGGGCCTGAAGTGCACGCCTATCATAGAAGAAACAGAAGCATCAATAAGGATGTATTCTGTTTTCATGCCAGAGATCCAGCTTTTCTTATAAGTAGTGAAGGAACTGCCCTCTTCATTATGAAAGAGTTTTTTAGGAGATTCGGTCAGGTCGATCAGCAGGTCCATGGAACCTTCGGGTAGGAACTTTTCCATCGTATGTTCGGCATGATGGCCTTCATAATTAAAAAAGTGCTCGATAAAATAGGACAATGGCCGGGGTGGCATATGAATGCGGTAGATCATGTTTTCTCATTCCAATTTAAACTATGATTTTTTTCTTAAACAGGCAAGGCGGATAAAAAGTAGGTACCTGCCAGGAAAAGAACAACTAACCCAGTAACAATTATAGGAGGTAAAAAGGTAAATCGCACCTGTAAAATGAATACGATACTGTAAGCGATCAATTGTATCAATAAAAGCCCTTTCCATACATCAGCGTTGATGTTTTTCCATCTCATTCCTTGGTTTGGCCGGGGAAATAAAACTGAGTGAATGAAAAAAGGTGGTCAGTAGTTGGGCGATGATCGTACCCCAGATCCAGAATGAAAAATTGGAGATCATATTTTATTGTTTATCAAAAATTCAAGATCCTGAAAAAATTGATCCAGGGTCCTATCTCTTCTTTGTATTGCTTACCCATTACCCTTGTTACCTGTGCGATATGTGTCAGGTCGTGCGCCACCCAGGTAGATAGCAATTGCTTTAAGGATACCGCTCCCAGGTCAGGGTGAATTCCCTTTTTACCGAAATCTGTTTCGGTAAGGTTTAATGATCGTAGCCAGCCAAGACTTTCTTTCCGCAGTTTTTCAAATTCATCCAATAATTGCTGCAGCGATTTTCCCTTGCTTTCTTCAAATTGTGCAAAACGATCAAAAGGGACAAAGGATTTTTTAGTGCCATGCTCCAGTATCATGATTGCCCTTTCTTTCCAGTCAGTTTTTTCTCCCTGTATCAAATGTCCTATCACATCATAGGGAGAAAAGGTGTCAGGGCCTTCATTGTTCATTGTCCAATCATCATCCAGGTCCGAGAGTAATATTCTCAGAACGGAAGGCGTTCGTTCCAATATTTGATATGATTTGTTCAGGTTGAACGTCATACAGCCCGGGTTTAATTTTATTTATCAATTAACAAATGCTTCTATGAGTTAAGCATTTGCTGTAATCGTTCATTCCTGTTACGAAGATCGATACCTCCCTCATACAACGATTTCATGTTAGCAAGGTAAAATGTCCAGCCGGTTTTACATCCCAGGTGCCAATATTGTTTTCCATGATCATCTTCAGGGATATTATCTTGTATTAATTCCATAATTGTTTCACCTTCCTCTTTTTTTACCGTCACCGCACAATTACCGGCTTTGCCAAAACTAAATTTAATGAAATCAAGGCCGTTACAATCCAGGATGGTGCCGTATTCCACTGTATCATCCGGCCAGCCATGCCAGAGCCATTTGTAAGCATCGCCTTTTTCCACCTGTTCTTTATTTCCCCGAACAGAGCCATCTGGCTTTTTATATTCCGACAAACGAAGAAACCAATACTCCATGCCAGCTCTTGTTGCCCAGGCATCATATAGTATTTTCCCTGATGCGCTGACATTGATGCGAACAGTAAAACGGCTCCAATTATAAGTATTTGCTGACATAACAAAAGGTTTTAGTTTTTATAATATCGCATGATAGGCCTGGTGTCAGATCTCCTTTCCACTTCTTTGAATCCGGCTTTTATAAAAATGCTGCTGAACCCTGTCCAGGCAAATACATCCGGCAGCCCCCTCCAAACCTCCCCCGGTGGGGGAGGCTTAGTTTCGATGGGATACCCTTCTACAATTTTGGCTCCTTTCAAAATAGCAAAGTCAACGGCTGCCTTTAACAGTTGAAGACTCAATCCTTTTTGCCTGTATTGTTTATGAATAAAAAAACAACTGACGCTCCATACTATCTTGTCGTCGACAGGTTTTAAAATTCTTGATGTTTCCAGCCTGGTGTATTCGCTTCTTGGTGCCACTGCACACCAGCCAACAGCTTTACCACCTGTAAAAGCAATAATTCCAGGCGAGACTTTCCTGACTAATTCTTTCAACGCATTTTTATTGCCTTCACCTTTCTGCCTGTTGTAGTCGGCTGCTTTCAGCCTCCATGTCATACACCAGCAGCCTCCGCAGGCTCCTTTGTCGCCGAAAAGCTCAGCAAAGTCATTCCAGTTGCAACTTGTCAATGGTGAAAAAGTAAAGACCATGGCTTCTCACATTGCCGGAATACTGTGCAGACCGATACGATTACCTTCGCTATCAATGATAACTGCCATAAAACCGTATTCCGGCGATATCTCTGTTTTAGGTACCATGATAGATCCGCCGGCTGCTACTACTCTATCCAATACAAGTTGCAGATCGGGATTTCCATTAAGGTAGATCAGCGGTCCGTCGGTTAAGGAAGGCTTATGAAACCCACCGCTATGAACAACAGCTCCACCAATGCCATTAACCTGGTCTTCTACCGGAAACATGCGCATACGGATACTGGGCATATCCATTGGTATAAGCGTTACGTTAAAAATATTTTCGTAAAACTTTGTTGCCCTGTCTAAGTCTGTTGATGGAATTTCAAACCAACTGATTGCACTTTTCATGTTGTAATTTTATTGACTGATGAATAGATTTTGATTACAAAGTTCATCTTTCACTTTTGCTTTCCAAACTGACATTCCTCCCTGCATATTTGTTACTTTATTAAATCCTTTTTGGGTAAGCATATAGCTGGCCCTCGGGCTCCGGTGGCTATGCGAACAGTACACAATAATTTCTTTGTTTTTATAGTTATCTAACTCATTTATTCTTTTCTCCAATTCCTGGACAGGAATATTGATCGCATTATTCAGCCTGCCAAATTTAGCTTCAGCCGTTCCTTCAAATTCTTCCGGCGTTCTTACATCCAGTAGCAATACATTATTATTTCCGGCTTTTGCTATAAATGAGCAAAGGTGTTCCGGCTCAACATTTGAATGAATGACGGTTGATCTTTTTACCAGTTCCATACTGCAATGACTACAAGTTCCTGTTGTTTTGTATTGAATGGTATCGCAACCTGATCCACAAGGAAGACAAACAAATAGTTCCTCGCCAACACCTTCTTCCGCCGCCTTACTGCTTGTGCATTTTTCCGCCGTTAAAAGGACAAAGAGTGTTGCCGCAGAAATAATAAGTGTGAGTGCTTTTTTCATACTGCTATGTTGAATTTAATTGACATCTTTCCCTTCCCGTAATTTAGCGATCTGTCCTTCCAGAGTTTTTTTTGCATTTTCATTCGAAGCCTTTGCGGTGGCCTTTTCCGCGGCGGATATAGCTTTCTTATAATCGCCTTTGGCGGAGTACGCGAACATCAGCCCGTTATTTACGGCGAACACATCACCGAATTTTTTCTCACCAGCCTGTAATACTTCTAATGCTTTATCAATTCTTTTCTGTGCAATAAGGGCACGACCATAAGCGGCACACTGTGGAGCAGACGCTATATTCAGGGCTTCTATCATCATCGAATCCGCTTCTTTTATACGGCTTAATTTTTCATAGGCCACTGCTAGATTTCGTAAGCTAACATAACTTTTTTGACCCTGGAAACCAGTAATAGCTCTTTGGCTCCAGCTCAATGCTTCTTCAAGATTGATGTTTTTGTTCAAACAATATTGAGCAGCCTGTAGCAGGTTGGTACTGTTAAACCCTTTCTGGCTTTTTACCTGGTCTCTCAGTCTTGAAAGTACAATATTGTCGACATCTGCTTCTACTTTGAATGGGATCATCCATTTTTCCCAAACCAATGCTATGGTGCAATTATTTTCTTTGTGGTTAATAAATTCATATTTCAGCCATTCAGTACTTTTCTCCAGCGGTACAGGTTTCACCGCTACACGAAGTGCATCGTCTTTTTCTTCGTAGTAAAAACTTCCCCATGCATTGGCCTGGTTAGAAAGAATCAGCAATGCGCTATCGGGCCACACCGCGAATGCAAACCGTAAGTGCCTGCTTTTACGTTCTTTCCTTCCAGTTTTACGTTATGCTCAAAGCTGATGATAGTATTTTCATTGGCGCCGGCTCTCCAGGGGCTATTATTTTTATTAGTAATAAAATTGGTACCGCTAAAGCCATAGCCCACCAGGCCTCCCCATATTTTGCCCTCTCTTCCTGCTACATCCGGCCTTGAGTATTGAATCGTAATATCTGTAATTCCAAGCTCTTCTGTAATTTTGGCCCTGGGATTTCCACCAGATGGCGGAATATCCATTTGAGTAAAAGCGAAATGATAAAGGAAGATAGCAATGGAAGTTAAAAGCAACTTTTTTCTCATAAGTTTATTTTAGCAGACAGAACTATTCTGTCAAATGTTGGATCCAGTTATTCTTTTTTATCGCCACACGCCAATTATAGCTCCCATCAGTGTAAGCGCTACTACACTGTAAAATCCATTGATAAGAATAAGTCTCCAGGGTTTCAATTCAAACAAACTATGTATGGCGATGGCACAAAATGTCCAGACACCTGCAAGGAACCCTGCCATAGCTCCCCAGCTTATATCAGTCTTGATGCCACAACCTTCCGGACAAGTAGCAGGAGGATCATTCAGGAACATTCCCAGGTTCGCTGCCATCAGTAATGAAAAGATCAGGGTCCAGCCAAAGATCTTTCCTTTATTTCCTTTTTTTACGTCTTCTTCGGTAATATTATTATCCTTCATCCAGGCTCTGCCAAACAGGCCGGGTGAATACCATATACCTCCAACTACAAAAGAAGAAATTCCGGCAACAAGCACTGCCAGCCAATTGATTGCTCCCATGTCCATATGCAAAAGTTTTATTGGTTAAAAAATTCAAATTAATCCCTAAGCTATCTGAATGTATAGTTGTTTCCAAAGGATACCGGATGAAACAGGAAAGAAGGAGGACAAAACAGAAAATGCAGTCCCTGGCATTTGAGTGAAGGGTGATTAAATCCTGCGCATTGATTTCTATGCACCATCGT
>JANOCH010000280.1:0-1974 GCA_031412015.1 Chitinophagaceae bacterium | reverse complement strand
CCTTTCATCATCATCTGGTTTTGGATATACACGCCATCTGAAGTAGTATAGCCCACTTTTTTACCGGCACTTTTTGCTATATGAGCAGCTAACCGTGTAGTTGTTGTCTTTCCGTTCGTCCCTGTTATGGCAATGATAGGAATACGACCGATACTTCCTTTAGGAAAAAGCATGTCGACCACCGGCTCGGCTGCATTCCTCGGCAAGCCTTCCGATGGATCAATATGCATACGAAAACCAGGTGCCGCATTTACTTCTAATATAGCACCGCCAATTTCATTGATCGGCGAACGAAGATCTTTTACCATGATATCGATACCGCATATATCCAAACCAATGATCCGGGCGATTCGTTCAAACATAAAAACATTGGCGGGATGCACTTCATCTGTAACATCAGTAGAAGTGCCGCCGGTGGAAAGATTCGCTGTTGGTTTTAATAATACCAATTCTCCTTTTGCCGGAACGGTTTCCAATGTATAGCTAACATCATCCAGCATTTTTTGCGTAAACTGGTCGATAGTGATTTGCGTTAATACTTTTTCATGTCCATAGCCACGGCGTGGATCTTTATTGGTTTCTGTTATCAAATGCTGTATTGTATTAACGCCATCGCCCGTTACTGCGGCAGGTGTTCTCAGCGCCGCACAAATAAATTTATAATTCACCACCAGGGCCCTGAAATCAAAACCCGTAATGAATTTTTCTACGATCACATTCCTGCCATATTGTTTGGCGGCTTCAAAAGCTTTTAATGCCTGTTCCTTGTTAATGATATTTGTGGTATTCCCTTTTCCGTGATTGCCATCAATTGGTTTTATCACCAAAGGATAACCTAGCCGATAAATTGCATCGTCCAAACCGGCTTCGCTGCGAATGACCACACCTTTCGGCACCGGTACTTCTGCTGCACCCAGTAAATTTTTTGTTTCTTCTTTATCGCCGGCAATATCCACAGCAATATTGGATGTAGTGGATGCAATCGTAGCACGTATCCTTTTCTGATGTATCCCGTAACCCAGTTGTACCAAACTTTGTTTATTCAAACGTATATAAGGTATCCCTCGTTTGGCGGCTTCCTCTACTATACAACCGGTGGAAGGACCTAATCTTGTGTCTTCCCTGATCTCCCTCATTTCCTGGATATCCGGTTCAAGATCATAGGCAATTCCATCGATAAGCGCCTGCACTATTCTGAAAGCGGCTTTGGCTGCATATACACCGGCATCTTCCTCCATATAGTCGAATATCACATAGTATAAGCCTTCTTTTTCGCCGGTTCCTCTTGTTCTTCCGAAGCCGCAGTCCATGCCGGCGAGAGTTTGAATTTCCAAAGCGATATGTTCAATGACATGGCCCATCCAGGTGCCCTGTTCAACGCGACTAAAAAAACCTCCGGGAACACCTTCACTGCAACGGTGTTCATACAGAGTGGGCAGCAATGCCTCCAGGCGCTGGCGAAATCCTTCAATAGAATTGGTGGGCCGTTGTTCCATTTCTTCCAGGTCCAGTTTCATCTGGATCAGTTTGGGACGGCGCACACTCCAGTAGTTCGGACCTCTCAACACTTTTATTTCAAGAATTTTCATAAACAGTAGCTTTAATTGGGAAGTTAGTTTTTTTTGTTTAGGTAGCCAACTGAAGTAGTTAGCGGCAATGTGTCAATTTTATGCGATAATATTGAAACATAGAGGCACAGGTGATTTTATATTACTTCGTGTCTCACTGCCACCGTGTCTCCGTGGCTCTCAACTTTTTTAAATCCGATAGCTATCGGATGAGACACGGCCTAATTCCACGCATCGTTTGATGCATTTTTATCCTGAATCCGACTCGGAGCTCAGTCTATTTCACCAATTAATTTGGTACATTTAAACATAAAAATCTCCTGATGTCTTTTAACCGCCGTTCATTCCTGAATAAAGCAGGTGCTTTTTCAGCCGCTGCTTTTTTTTCATCCATCACTCAACCTGC
>JANOCH010000279.1:0-6411 GCA_031412015.1 Chitinophagaceae bacterium | reverse complement strand
GGTTAAAGATCGGGTATATCTCCGCTTGTCTTGTGTTTCCGTCTATCCTATGTTTGCATCAGAAGTTGATTGATATATCAATCATAGAAATCCAATATCATACTGAAGATCCAAACCAATTCCTTGTAAAACCAAAGGGCTAACCACCCGAAAATCCAATATCGGTCAACTTCTTTTTTGTTACTTTATTTATCGCATTATAAACCCCGCTTTCGCTGCGGGGTTATTTTTTTAAATTCCCCCCGTGTATTGAAGACGTAGTAACCGGGTATTAAAATATCAATACTACACTGTTACCAAAACGCTCATTTTTTCTTTCTCCTTAAAATAGCCGACCGGTGAAAGGTGCTTTTCCAGGCCGAATTCTTTCAATACTAATTCTACTTCTTTCACAGCAGTAGGGTCAGAGGCGATCAATAAACCACCGCTGGTTTGTGGATCGGAAAGCACAGATTTAATTATTTCAGCTTTCCCTGCTTCAGCATCGCTTATCAAAATTTTATGCCCGTAACTATCCCAGTTGCGATGAGTACCGCCCGGGACGCATTGATGAGTTATATAATATTCAAGATCATTATTGATCAGTGGAATAGCCGCCATGCCGGGAATGACAGCGGTTAAATTACTTCCGTCTGCCATTTCAGTTAAATGGCCCAACAATCCAAAACCGGTTACATCTGTCATGGCCGTTACCCCGGCTAATTTTCCCAGGGCCTCCCCTGCTCTATTTAACTGCATCATTTGCTTCGCTGCTATTCCTGCATGTTCCGGTTTCAGTATTCCCTTTTTTTCCGCCGTGGTTAAAATTCCAACACCCAATGGTTTGGTGAGGTATAAAATATCACCTGCTTTCGCTGAATTGTTGTGCTTAATATTGCTTACATGGACCAGGCCATTTACGGCCAAACCAAAAATAGGTTCCGGCGAATCAATACTATGTCCACCAGCCAGCGGAATACCTGCTTCGGCACAAATGCTTTTTCCGCCTTCAATTACTTTTCTGGCTACCAACGGAGAAAGTTTATTGACCGGCCATCCAAGGATGGCTATCGCAAGCAGTGGTTTTCCTCCCATGGCATACACATCACTGATAGCATTCGCCGCCCCAATTCGGCCAAATTCAAACGGATCATCCACCACCGGCATGAAAAAATCCGTAGTTGAAATAATGGCGGTGCCATTTCCCATGTCATATACCGCAGCGTCATCTTTACTATGATTACCGACCAATAAATTTTTATGATCCGGCATCGCAAAACTGCCGGATAAAATTTCATCTAATATTTTCGGAGAAATTTTACAACCGCAACCAGCGCCATGTGAATATTGAGTAAGCTTTACTTCCTTTTCCATTACTGTCATTTAATTGAAAATTCTTTACTCATTATTCTATCGGCATTTACTTCCGGATCTACGATACTGCAATCAAGGTAGGTCAACTTTAGTTTCGAGGGATCCCGGTTACTCAATGCTTTATTGTATAATTTATCGTAGTACTTTAATAAAATACAAAAACAGGATTCAATATCGCCCGCCTCCAAATGCTGCAAAGCCGTTTTGGTTTCCACCCCACCTAATCTCTTCTGAATTCGCAAAATAGCGTCCGTCATTTTTTCTCTATCTAAATTTCCATATTCCTGTACGATGTGTTTTAATCTTTCGTCAAAAGGTATAGCCATAAAAACAACCGGTGATCGCCACATGTTATTCCATAATGCGGGAGGAATATTTATCTGGCCGATCCTTTGGCTTTCATCTTCCAGCCAAATGCCTGCCGGCATACCTTCTTGTGTATCGGAGAGCTTTCTCAACTCATGTCCCAATAAATTTTCAAACATTTCCTGTGTTGGCTGCCCCGGCATGCCTATATTACCAAAAGCGGATCCTTTGTGATTGGCCAGCTTCTCCAGATCAACTACCGCGGCGCCCTTATTTTTCATTTCGTCCAATAAATAGGTTTTGCCTGATCCTGTAAAGCCAGCGAGTATATTGAAAGAAAACGGCAGGGAAAACGCTTCTATGATCCAATGACGATAACTTTTATAGCCACCCGCCAGTGTATAGACTTTGTATCCATACAGATCCAGCAACCAGGCAACACCCGCACTTCGCATGCCTCCCCTCCAGCAATGAACCAATACGCTTTGTGGACCGGAACCCGGCGACTTTGACTGTATGAATGCCTCAACCTCTTCAACCATCTTCCTCATTTTAGTACCAAAATACTCCAGGCCTATTTTAATGGCCATCTCCCGGCTTTGCTGTTTATACGCGGTACCCACTATTTTTCGTTCTTCATCTGTAAATAATGGAAGATTGAATGCGCCGGGTATATGTGCATGACCATACTCGCCCGGGGAACGGACATCCAGTACGGGAAATTCTTTTCCTAATTCAAGAAAACGATCGATATGTAATTTTTCGATGGCCAGGTTGCGAAGATAGAAATTAAAGTACGGTGAATGAGGGGATAAACTAAGTGGGGATCCTGGTAAAAAAATTATCTTGTCAACCTGTATATCACCAATGCGGCTCTTTTAATAAGCTTTGGATATTCCTTCAGATTAATTACTTCACCCGGTGCATGCGATCCGTAGCCGGAAGCGCCCAGTCCATCCAGGCAATCGAGATAGTCAGCCACATACGAAATATCACCCGCGCCCCTTGATCCGGGATCTCCCGCACTCACTTTGCCATAACCCAGGGACAGACTTACGTCACTTACTACTTTTACCAAAGCGTTATTACCGGGTGTGGGTGGCATGGAAGGAATACCATCTTTGAAATGTATCGTCGCTTTACTTCCTGCAAGATGCTGCGATACTATCTTACGCATCATCATCCTGGCATTTTCTTTTTGTCGTTCGCTGAGAAAACGAAGGTCGCCGATCACCACGGTTTTCGGAGAAATGATATTGGTCTTACCCGAGGTTTCTCCTTTTTGAGCGTTGTCATTATAAGTCACTTCAGAACCACCGATAAATAAACCAGGATTGAACGTAAGATACTTTTCATGACTTAGTTTCTCGCGGAAGGTGTTGACGATCCTTGCTGCTTCATAGATAGAACCATATCCCGCCGAACCAAATACGCCGGATGAATGTGCCTGTTTCCCTTCCACCTCCAATTTCCATTCGCTGGCGCCGCGACGGGCAGTAGCCACACTATTCATACCGCCGGCAGCTTCAAATGCCAACGCAATATCATGCTGTTTGGCTCTTTTCATAAAATCTCCCCTGCTTACAGACCGTGGTTCTCCGGCATTCTCTTCATCACCGGTGAAATAAACCGTAATGCTTACGTCATCCAAAAGATCCTGTTTAGATAAAGCTTTCAGCGCGGCGATCACCAATACATCACCACCTTTCATATCAACTACGCCCTGGCCGGTTGCGGTTCCATCCTTTAGCAATGTAAAAGGGTTGGGAGGCATATCAGGTTCAAACACCGTATCAAGGTGGCCAATCAGGAAAAGCTTTTTTCCTTTCTTTCCTTTTCGCCACGCTACAAGATGTCCTGCTCTCTTCAGTGAATCCGGCATCGATATCCATTCAACGATAAAGCCCATTGCTTCCAGTTCTTTGCCATATAGCCCGCCGGTTTTTTTTACACCCTCAATATTAAAAGTGCCACTATTAATATTGACCGACTCTTTGAGCAACGCCAGTGTCGAAGGCATATCTGTATCGATACTGCTTACGATCTGTTGCTCATTTTTAGAAAGTGATTGAGAATGTGAAGCAACAGTGATCAATAAAAAGAAGAAGCCGCCCAGGTGTTTTTTCATTATCGACTTTTTTGGAAACCGGAAGGTAGATATTTATTAATTAACTATCCAGCTGCTGACGAAGCGCAGATCAATTGAACTGTCTGCGGGCGATAACGATCTCGGGGTGTTCATTTTTTTCCGACGCCCACTTGTACAAAAGTTCACTCTTGATCGGTTCGTAAATATCCCTTCGCATCGGATCAGTCGGAAGCTCCTTAAACGGTACCAGCACCAAAACATGCGGCTCTACATAATCGTAATGTTTGTCAATCGTGAGACCTTTGACCTGTACAAACTTGTACCCCTCATTTTGCAAATTGTCCAATGCCTTTACACTGAATTCTGTTGTCCCCGACTTTACATCTGTCATCCCCTTTCTCATTGTAAATAATTGTTTCTCTGGTAAAACCGCGAATGAGGGATTAAGTTTAAAAGCGGGAAAGAATTACTAAAGTATCTGCAGATTGTTTAAAAGAATATTATTTTACAGGCTGGTTGCTTGCACAGTGAGCGGCGATTAAAATTAGTCCTTTTCCACCCGTTCAGCTACCCGGATATAATACCCGTTGATATCAATAACAGCGAATTCATAAAGACCGTAGGGATATTCTTGCAATGGACTTTCGATCTCAACTCCCCTTTGTTTCAATTCTGAAAATATTTCATCGGTATTGTCAACAAACGACATTAAACTATGGCGGTTGGTTTGCGTACTGATAGCGGCGGCATGAACGGGATCCTCACCAAAAAGCAGTCGCATATCATCCCTTTGTATTCCACCGTCCTTATCACCAAATGTCCATTCTTCATAGAATCCAAGAAATTCACGAGAATAGTCAAGCGTTTCCCTCAAGTTATCTACAGGAAGATGCGGGGGTAGAACGATAAAATTTCCTGGGTTTCATTTTCTGTCTCACTAGGGGTTTATACTTTTTATCTCCGGGAATTTATACTGCGCTATCTTATTAACCAGGTCGCTTTTTTTTGACTTTAAGGAAACTAAAAATAATTGGATCTTATCACCGTAACTTGTTGCGCTGATCGCAAACACATCGAAAATTAAATTGCAGGAAAAATACTATTCTTTTCTGCGGTCAGGCCCATGGGAATCACTTCAATATCAAAGAATTTTGGCACAGTACCACGCCTTAGGTAGTTCACTTTTTCATTTATTTCATCTCCAATAATGTCTTTTAAAACCACAAGTATTTCGTGGAAATTTATTTTGATGTTGTGAATGTTGAATGATTTGGTTTAGTCACTCACTTAGACAACTTCACGACATCTCTTCTCCCAAATTCTTATAATTTAACTCCGCCAACGGGCTATTAGAGAAATTACTTTATCGTAATTTTCTTAATTTATTATACATGTCATACATTATCTGCATATGCGGCGCTGTAAGAACGGCTAGGCCAAAAAATATGTAGATCAGAATTGCCTGGTTATTTAAAAAAATGGATCCAAATGCTCCTGACAATAAAAAACCAGAAAAAGCCAGTGCACTATAAAAAGTTATCTGTTTTAATATCTTAATAAGCGAAAAACCTCCGTCTAACCAAAGATAAAAAAATATATTGCGAAGCGACAAAACGGAATGCCAAAAAACAAAGTAAAAAGTAAACCCTAATAATAAAGGCAAGTTATAAAGTATAAAAATCAGCAGTGCAAACTCCCATAAAAAAAAATCTAATATTTTATCCTCCTTAGCTACCAGCAGAAAATAAAAAAAAACAGAGCAAAAGAACGAAAAAACGGAAAATGACAGAATAAGATAATGGTATTTTTCAACCCAATCAATTATCAACGGAATTCCCGTGATGGTACCGTACATTTTAAATAATTGTCGCAGATCCTGGATATTGCTAACAACTATCACAGATAATATAACTAACCCGTAGCTTATAACAAGTAGTTTACCCAAAAAATGGTTTGTCCTGATTTTATATAAATCAGTTTCACCGAAGTGATAAGCGGAAAAAAGTATAAATAAAACTGCGCCTGCAACGGGAAAAAAGAAAAGTAACAGTCCAAAGGAAATTAACCAGGATAAATAAGTAGTAAAGAACTTCAATCGCGAAAAGGATTGCTTATTCCTTTCTGCGTTCTGCGTAGCGACCAGCAAATCGCTTGCCCCGTGAGGTATACCCAAAAATATAACGCCCACTAAGAAAATAATAAACTGGCCTTTGACCGCAATTGGTTGAATGTACTCCTGAATAAACAGCAGAAAAAGACCAGTGAATAATAAAATAGTACGCAGCATAACGCGGATTTATAAAAAAAAGGTACTTCCGAGAAAAGAAGTACCTCTGATAGAATGCTTTATGCCGTTGCCGTTGCAGTTA
This sequence comes from Chitinophagaceae bacterium, assembly GCA_031412015.1. Classification (GTDB taxonomy): domain Bacteria; phylum Bacteroidota; class Bacteroidia; order Chitinophagales; family Chitinophagaceae; genus Terrimonas_B. The sequence continues at coordinate 294 of JANOCH010000279.1, read as the reverse complement.
CTTTATCAGACTGCGCTAGACCATATATCACCAAACCAAAACCAATTTTATTAATCGCGTCACCGATATTATAAACTATATCCAGCGAAACGCCTTCCAAAATTTTAACCCCAAACAAACCACCTTCGGTTCCGGCAATATAACCAATAGGATATATAGCCCATCCCACCAAAACAAACCATGCCAAATATCTGACCGCCTTAGCAACTGATGGTCCAGCTGAACCAGCCAGTTTAGCTACATCACCGAACCAGACGAGGTATACAATATAGAAATAGCCGATACTGCTGATAA
>JANOCH010000278.1:0-12035 GCA_031412015.1 Chitinophagaceae bacterium | reverse complement strand
ATCATCATGGAAGGTATAACCTGGCTTACTCATCGCTACGTCATGCATGGGTTCCTTTGGTATTTGCACAAGGATCATCACAAGGTGGAACCAGGCTTTTTTGAAAAGAACGACGCCTTTTTTGTCATATTCGCAGTTCCCAGCATATTGCTTATTCTGTTTGGCACTTTTGATAAAGTTTGGTGGATGCAGGCGATTGGTTTTGGTATCATGGCGTATGGAGCCGCCTATTTTATTGTTCATGACGTCATCATTCATCAGCGGTTCAAATGGTTTACCCGCAGCAATAACAAATATGTAAGAACTATCCGGTGGGCACATAAAATGCATCATAAACACCTGGACAGGCATGACGGTGAAAGTTTTGGAATGTTACTGGTATCAAAAAAATACTGGGATAAAATACGGCGCGATAACAAACTGATGGCGGGGAATAAAAAAGTGGAGTATGCGCCGGAAGCTGACTAGTTAATTCCTTTTTCACTTCTTTTATTTAGCATTCATTTTTGCTCAGATCAAATTCATACGACTATATTATTTGTGGGGCTGGCTGTGCCGGCCTCAGCTTGCTAATGCGGATGATACGCAGCGGCAAATTCAATGATAAGAAGGTCCTGCTGCTGGATAAGGAACCCAAGACCAAAAATGATCGTACCTGGTGTTTCTGGGAAAGGGAGAATGGTTTTTTTGAAGACGTGGTGTACAGGAAATGGGATTCAATTTCTTTTTTAAGTAATGAGTATTCTTCGTTAATGAATATTGCTCCTTATCAGTATAAGATGATAAGGGGTATAGATTTTTACCGGTATTGTTTTGAGGAGATAGCTAAACATACTAATATTGAAGTTGCATATGGAGATATAAAAAGATGGCATTATGAAAATAGTGAGGTTGTTTTTACTATAAATAACCGGGAATTCAGCCTGGGAAATGCACAGGTGTTTAACTCCATCTACGAGCCCCATGACGCAACCCCAAAAACGATAAGGCTTCTTCAGCACTTTAAAGGATGGGTGATAGAAACCAATGAACCATTCTTTGACCCCAACGAAGCTACGATGATGGACTTCAGGGTGAGTCAGCAGCACGGGACCACCTTTGCCTATGTTCTTCCATTTAGTGCCACTTCAGCTTTAGTGGAGTATACCCTTTTCACGAAGGAACTTTTGCAGCCGGAGCAATACGACAAGGGATTAAGGGATTATATCAGTACCTATCTTGGCATTAATGATTATAAAATAAAAGAGGAAGAATTTGGTATAATACCCATGACAAATGAAAAATTTAATTTTGAAGGGCATGGGTGGCAAATTGGTGTGGCCGGCGGACAAACGAAAGCTTCCAGTGGATATACTTTTCAATTTATTCAGAAGCAGTCACGCCAGATAGTTGACCATTTGATCAAAAACAAACCTCTGGGATCGCTCCCGTTTACCGCGAAACGGTTCCGTTTTTACGACAATACATTGCTCCATATTCTTTATTACGAAAAGTTGCCCGGCAACGAGGTGTTCACACAACTTTTCAAAAAAAATAAACCACAGCAGGTGCTGAAGTTTTTAGACAATGAAAGTTCTTTTAAAGATGAATTAAAGATCATTTCTACTTTGCCAACCTGGCCTTTTCTAAAAGCCGCTCTTAAGCAACTTTGATCATTGATCAGGGTCCATTTGCATAAATTCTCTCTTCACCGCTTTCAGCATACTGAATAGTTGCGCTACCTGTATCAATAGCATCACGGCTAAAGCCAGCAATACATACCAGGGCAGTCTTATTTTCTCTATATTGGTAATGTGTTGAAATTTCTCCAGGTGCCATCCCGCTAAAGCCGCTCCAAAAGCCATTCCCACCAGTAAAAAAGAGATCAGCGAATACACTACTTTCATAAACATTATCCGCATAGTAGAGTAACCCACTTTGAAATTTTCAAAAATGGCTGCGGGAATGATCAGCACAAGGGTGATCCAGCTCCAGTTGTTGTTAAACCAGCTTGAACTTAATGCGAGGTTCAATACAAGAATTAATACTATGGAAAGCAGGCCCCAGGGAAATGCAAGAAAGGCAGAAGGGCGGTTTGATTGCTGTGCCATGTTCGCTCATTTTAGTGATGGAGAAAGGTAGAAAATATTTTTTGCATAGGGATAAAAACATCGACAGGCGAGCCCCAGTTTGAAGCCGTCATCATGGAAATACATCTTAACCGAAAGTGTTGCTTCAAGAGGAGCAGATCCTTAAATTATCCTGGTGGTCATCTGCCCGGTTTTTCATTTTTTGAAAGACTTTTAAGTAAGCGCTTTTTAAGGCACCCTCTGAAACTTGCAGAGCGTGTATCGTCGATAGAATACTAAAGCGGATTCTGAAAGAGAAGTCATATATTTAATATAGTATTAATTTTATGACAGAGTCAGGGTTTCTTCAATTGAAATCAAGAATATTTAAATTATTGCGTTCTGGTTTAGATCCGCGACTGACTTACCATAGCCAGGCACATACGGAAGACGTATTGCACCAGGTTGAACGAATTGCTGCCGCAGAAAATATTACTGACCACCGGCTACTACTGCTGATGAGAATTGCCGCCCTTTTTCACGATACGGGATTTCTCCGTACCTATAAGGGGCATGAAAAAGAGTCGTGTGTCATCATGTTGGCGACCATTGATACCAGTGCATTTGATGAATCGGAAATTGATATTATCAAGGGTATGATTATGGCGACGAAAATACCCCAGATGCCTCATAGCCTGCCGGAGATGATCATTTGTGATGCGGATCTTGATTATTTAGGCAGGGATGATTTTAACATCATAAGTAACGCTCTGAAAAATGAATTTTTAGCTTACGGTGTAATTAAAAATGAACCGGAATGGGATCGTCTGCAGGTTAATTTCTTTGACAGCCACCAATACTTTACCGTTTCTTCGGTCCGGGATCGCTGCCCTGTGAAAATGCAGCATCTTGAATTATTAAAACGGAAATTGATAGCGCAATAACTAAATAGATTAAACGGTCATGAGCCCTGGAAACTTCTGGTTGAGAGTGTTGAATGTATACCCTAACGAATGGCATATAGTTAAGAGGCTTTATCTCTTTCAATTTTTCCAGGGTGCCGGTATTGCTTTCTTCTTTACTTCCGCTTTTGCGCAGTTCCTGGAAAAATTTCCTATTACTGAATTGCCATGGGTCATGGTGTACTCAGCTTTATTGTTATGGGCCGCAGGCTTACTTTATACAAAATTGGAGCATGCTTTAAGCTTTGAAAAATTCAATTGGATCATTATCATCTTCATGGCGGCAAGTATTCTCTTACTTTGGATAGCCCATTTCCAGGTAAAAGAGAACTGGTTTTATTACCTGATCATGGCATGGTTTAATGTCTTGTATCTTTTAAACAACCTGCAGTTTTGGGGCACAGCCGCCCTGCTTTTTGACCTTCGGCAGAGTAAGAGGTTATTCGCTGTCATCAGTGCTGGTGATATACCGGCTAAATTCATTGGTTATACCCTTGCCCTTGTTTTCGTGCCCTATACCGGCACACTAAATCTTTTGTTGATTGGAGCGGGTTGTATGATCGCTTCACTTCCTTTTTTTCAAAGTATTATAAAATCAGCTCATTTTCATATGCATGTCCATGGACATGCTGAAAAAAAAGGCAAATCAAAGCATCACCACCGGCCCATCAAAAAGCTGATGGAGAACCTGATGGCAAATAATTACATCAGGCGTATCGCATTTATATCCCTGATCACCTCTACCTGTGTCATTCTTGTCAACTATGGTTTTTATGGAGAAGTAAGAAAAGCCTACCATGATGATGTCGAGTTAGCCAGTTTTATTGCTTTCTTCTATGCGAGTCTCCGGGTAATAGCATTTATAACAAAGATGGTTTTTACCAGCCGCCTCACGGCTTCATTCGGTATCAGGCAAGCGTTGTTCATTACGCCGCTGGGAATGGTGATTTTAATTTTTATCATCATTTCCGCCGGTTGGCTCACAACTGATGAAAAGATCATATTTTACCTTTTTGGCGTAGTGTCCATGCTGGTGGATGTTTTGCGTACTTCTTTTAATTCTCCCGTATTGCTGACGCTTATGCAGCCCTTATCAACGCATGAAAGGTTGCGGGCACATAATATCGTGAAAGGTATTATGGACCCCTTTGCGTCGTTTTTATCGGGCGTTTTCCTCCTTGTTTTGTTTTACCTGCATGATAAGGTCGACCTGATGTTTCTCTGCTATGTATTATTAGCCCTCGGTGGATTTTGGATAGTCGGTGTCGTTCTGGTCAATCGCCAATACCTGGAAATTCTTATAAAAACCATTGGCAACCGTTTTTTTAGCCGGGAGGAATTTGATTTGAATAATGAAACGATAAGACAGCAGCTTACCAATAAAATGATGACAGGTACGGATATGGAAGTGATCAGTATTTTACGAATGCTGAATAGCAGAATTGATCCTGTTGCAGAAGATCTTATCGGCCGTTTATTGCAGCATCCTTCAGAGCAGGTCAGGTTGGAAGCTCTCCGGCTGATAAGCAACCGCGATATCGTCAACATAAAAGAAGACCTTGAAGAAATGTTGCGAAGTGAGGCAAGCCTGGAAGTAAAGGAACAGGCGGTAAGAACGCTTTGTAAGATCGCGGATCATGATTGGGAGCTCGCATCTTACATACATCACCAGGACGAAAGTGTTCGCAACGCAGCACTGACAGGGATGCTGGGGAATGCAGAGACCAGCATAAAAAAGATCGCGGAGGAAAGACTTGCAGGACTATTACAATCTACAGACGAAAGAGACAAATTGGCTGCCATATCCATACTGACCGAAGTGAAAGACGATTATGATCACCCGGAACATGCCCGCCTGGTTAACGATAGCAATCCGCATATCCGGGAACTAGCCATGAAAGGCATAGGAAAAGCTTTTCAAAGCGAAACGCTGGTAGCTTTATTCAGGCATGTATCGACACAGGAAAAGCAGGTGATCGCGGCGATTTACAATGCCGGTGAAAAGGCCCTGCCACTACTAAGTGAGCGAATTATCGCGGATAAAATGCCAGAGACCCTGACCCAGAAACTAATTATTCTGTTCGGCAAAATAGGAGGTGAAAATGCAAAACAACTTTTATTGGAATTGCTGAAAAAGCAACCCAAGCATACCGCCGTTATCATCAAAGCCCTTCACCGTTGCAAGTATGTGGTTGACGAAAACCATGTAAAGTTGTTTGAAGCGCTGGCACGCCAATACATAGTATATGGTGTTGAACTGATGAACATGCAACAGGCTTTGTCTAAACGGGAAACGCAGTATGATGTACTGGACAGTTCTTTGCACCAGGAGATACAGGAGATCCGGGAAATCCTGCTATGTCTTTTTGGGTGTATGTACGACCGGGAAAAAATGAACCAGGTAAAATATGGTCTCAATACCAGTCATAAAGAGAGCATTGCTAACGCTATGGAAATAATAGAATTGACAGTGAAAAAGGATATCGGCAGGCAATTTAATACCATGTTCGAAACCACTAGTATCGAGCATCGGTGCGCCGCCCTGCGGGCACTTTTTACAGCAAAGCAATTTAGCGAGGTAGAACATATACTTGGGAGAATTCTTTCTGAAAGACCTATCCTGTATTATAACTGGACAAAGGCCTTTTCGCTATATATATCAAGAAAATACCTGCACCCGCTGGATACCGGCCTGTATAAAAAATACCTTCAATCTGACAACGAACTTTTAAAAGAAACTGCTTTATTTGCTTCATCAAATTCTTAACTTTATCGTATGTCACAAGCAAATTCAGATGGACTATTGTTGGTGGAAAAAGTGCTTATACTGAAAGCCCTGAGTATATTCAAAGATACTCCCGAGCATATCCTGGCCGACCTTGCCCCGCTTATGGAGGAGGAAGAGTATGAACAGGGTACTCTTATTTTTCGTGAAGGTGAGATCGGGGATTGCATGTACATTATTCACCAGGGAGAAGTTAATATCCATAAAGGAGGCACCACCCTGGCGATATTAAAAGAGAAAGAAGTATTTGGAGAACTTTCCTTGCTCGATGCAGAGGTGAGATCGGCAAGCGCCACTACCCATACCGACTGCCTGCTATTCCGTATAGAACAGGAACCATTTTATGAATTGATCGATAACCGTCCTGAAGTAGCGCGGGGTTTTATTAAGATACTTTGTCAGCGGCTGAGGGCACAAAACGAAAAGTCGATTGGGGTAAAATGATTGATGGCTGATCCTGCGATCATCAATAAGTTCAGTTGAGCATTAATCTTGCAGAAATGGTTCTCCCTTGCTGCTGCCAACTATTGTCGGCTTTTCTGCCGGATCTTTTTCGTATTCCACAAAATACATGTCCAGGTCGCCTACATTCTTTGCATAGATCTTTCCCCTGTAACTGCATTCAAAACGATCTTTGATAGTCTCATACATGTACGCTGAAATATTTACACGGCCGGGAGTGCCATTGCTTTCCATGCGGCTGGCCACGTTAACGGAACTTCCCCAGATATCGTAGGCATATTTCTTCTTACCTACAACTCCTGCTACCACCGGACCTATATTCGCTCCAATTCTTATCTCCCACGCTTCCAATCCACGCTCTGCCCTGACAACATTATACTGTTCCATGAACTCCTGAATTTCTATAGCGGCCTTAATTATTTTGTAAGCATGATCGGGGTCGGGCGAAGGAATATTTCCTGCACACATGTAAGAGTCACCGATCGTTTTTATTTTTTCAAGATTATATTTTTCAATGATAGTGTCAAATGCGATGAAACATTCATTCAGATCCTCCACCAAATCTCCCGGTGATAGTTTGTCGGCGATAGAAGTAAATCCTTTAAAGTCGGTGAATAAAATGGATACCTCTTCAAAATGCCTTGGTTTTGAACTACCACTGGTTTGCAATTCGGTGGCCACTTCTTTGGGGAGTATATTGAGCAGTAAAAGTTCGATCTGGGCTTTTTGTTTATCCAGGATCTTATTGATCCGTGATTTTTGTAATGAGTTTCGGTAAATAATAACGGCGATGAGCAATATTAATCCGAGTCCTATCGTCACACCTATTCTTGCTTGTTTTTCGGATTTTATTTTGGCCTCTTTTAAATTTAGTTCCACCTGTTTCCTGGAGAGTTCTCCTTCTTTCTTGGAAAGCTCGTAGTCGAACTGAAACTGGTTTAGTTTCTTTTTGCTCTCAATGTCGTAAAGAGTATCCTTAATGTTGGCATAGAGTGATTGATATAAGAATGCATTCGAGTAATTTTTGCTTTTTGAATAGGCAAAAGCCATATCGTGGTAAAGATCTTTCAACTCAATTTTCAAATCATCGAGTTCTTCGACAATCATTCTTGCCTTATTATAATATTCAATAGCAAGGGCTGTCTTATTTTGCTTAATGTAAACATCTGCGATCCCCCTCATGCTTCGGGCCACCTGTATTTTATCGTCAAACTTCCTGGCAATGTCTAAAGCTTTGTTATGGAATTGAAGGGCTTCGGTTAGTTTTCCTTCATTAAGGTATACTTTTCCAATTCCATTGATGGCAAACGCTGAGGAAACACTATTTCCTGCAGCCTTTATTGATTTTTCAAAATATTCGAGGGCTTTCTTGTGGTCTTTTTTGTCGGAATATATTTCGCCAATATTGCCTGTTATGACCACATAGTCGTCGTTACGATCCATGCTTTCAACAAGTGGTATGGCTTTTAACAAGTAGTTGAGTGCGACAGGATCTTTCTTATTGTAATAAATTCCGCCAATATTTGATAAGGCCGTATACATTCTTAGCGTGTCGCCTATTTTTTCCGCCAGTTGCAACGACCTTAACATGTACTCGAGTGCTTTGGTGTCAGCACCCTGGGTGAGATAGACAGCTCCTATGTTACTTAACATGTTGGAGATACCAACATCATCTTTAATTGTTTCAAATATTTGTAAGGAAGGATTCCAATAGTCAAGAGTTTCCGGGTATTTAGCCTTCATGAAATACACCAATCCAAGGTTCTTCAGTGCATAAGCCTCTCCTTTTGGGTATTCTATTTCCGCCGCGATCTCCCTTGCCTGCATCGCCAGGCTGATGGCTTTTGCTGAATCGCTTCCTACGAGGCTCTTACTTTCGTCGTTGAGCCTGTTTACCGTAGCCGTGTCCCTGTCTGGCAATAGCTGTCCATTAGCTGCAAAACCTGCAACAAAAAACAGCATCAATAATGTCATTCTCACGCGGGTCATACAAGGATTCAAATAAAGAAATGGTCTCTACCTGTTTCACAAAAGTAAAGAAAGAGGCTTAAACCTCTTTCTTTATCATCAAATTACATTTTTATAAACCGGAAAGTCTTAATTCCGGCGGTGGTGTTTGCCTTTATAAAATAAACACCCCTGCCCAGGCGGGATATATCCATTTCGTACACGCCTTCATTTATTTTTTTCGCAACGATCCTGTTCATCTTACCCACTACATCCAGAACCTGGAAATCATTTACCGATTTTACATCCGTATCAAGCTGCAGCCGTATCATGGTTGAAGCAGGATTGGGATAAAGCAGGGTCTCCCTTATTGAAACTTTTGTGTTATTGTTGGTTACAGGTTGTGATCTATTTGCTGATCCAGGTCTTGACCCGGTACCCGCACAGATGGCAACCCGGATGTCGTCAATAAGACCATTGAAATAAGCGTTGTCATCTCTTACATCTTTGCCAATGCTTGTCGTAATGGTACCATTTAAATCGACAACAACGCCGGTATTACCCGAAGCCTCCAGTACACCATCCACATACAAGTTCACCGTTGTACCTTGCCTGACTGCCTTGATGAAGTGCCAGTTTCCATCGTTAACTGAAGTGGTTGAAACAAGATCTACAAGATTACTTGCACCGCCAAAAATCAGGAAATAAGCCTTACCTGGCACTGCGCCTCCGGGACTGAAAGGATAGGAATGAATGCCTCCTATTTTCAGGATGTACTCTCCGTCATTGTTTGCGTCACGCTGGTTAATGATTACCATTGGGTCAGAAGATGTTGTTTGAACCCATGCACTGACGTAGAAATCACCTGTGCCCGAAACTGAACCTCCGGTGCCTGTTGTTATATAACCTGTGCTTCCGTCAAAAGAGAAGCTGTTAGAACCTGTCAATCCAGCCCCACCCGCTGTTACCCCTCCTACAGGAACTCCATTTCCAGTTCCTTCATCGTCATTGAAGTTTCCGTCCCCTCTCCATACATGCCCTGTGGTAGGGCAGGAGTATTCAACCGTTAGGTTACCGTTTTCCAGAACCACGTTATAATTTGGATTGTAATTATTGCAACCCGTAAGTGTAATTGGATAGACACCGGGCGGTGATGATAGATCTGCCGAAGTGCTGGCTGTTATATTTGTGCTGGAAACATTGACTACCACCACAGCTATTGCCTCATTTGGACTATTGTTTTGAACAGGAACGCCAAACTGTCCGCAATAGTACCACCAGGTAGACTCTTGCGTTATATAATAAACACCAGGCACACTGGGGGCAAGGAATGTCCTGTTAATTGTGCCTGTGGGCTGGGAGCTGGCTTCAAAACAATTACTAAATACATTTCCTCCGGCCCCGTCACTCATGCCGATATGTATTTGTGTGATACAGCCGGGGCAATAATTGGTAGGATCATAGTAAACAGATGTGAAATTACCCGTTAAAGTTATCGATTGACCGGGAGTAGCATTTATGAAATTCATTCCTCCGTTCAGTTTAACATCCGAATAAGTGGTAATTCTATTTAACTGTTGTACATCTTTAGGAGAAGACGGTACCTCAAATGGAACGCATAGTGAATTCTCCGTATCATCCCCCACCAATCCATTATAGGTAATGGTCAATGGTGGATTAGGATCTCCTGGATTTCTTGTCTTGTTCTCTGCAGTAACAGTTAGCGTTTTCTTTCCAATCGTCAACGTACCGGGTTGGTAAAGTCCGAAATTATAATTGTTACTGCTTCCTCCGCTCACGGTAATTGGATAGGGACCAACACCTGTACTGGCAGTGGCAGTTGTTGTAGCAACCGGAACAGTTATATTGTTCTCACCCTCATTATAGGCAAAACCGAAATAGGAAATAGTCAACGGTGGATTGTCCTGACCATAAACTTTGGTTTTATCATCCGCTTTAGAAATCAATAGCGCCTGTAAAATTTCCACCTGGCCCAAGCCATAGGTCACTTCAAAATTCTCGTTGACAAAAGAACCAGGTATCAATGTTTGAATGCCGGCATCAAGTCCTGTAATCATATTCATCGAGAACATACCGCCGACATCACCACCCTGCAGGTTGATATCGTCTTCATCCACCAACACCAATGTTTTTGCATTGTTATTCGTACCACTTACGTCAAAGTTGTTTACGAGGGGCTGTAACTGTCCATTTACTAAAGCTTTCAATTGTCCATTATTATAGACCCAGGTTTCGGTTTCACCATTGACGATAGCCCGCAGTTGACCGTTTACGACAGGAGCACTAGTCACTTCCTGCAATTGCCCGTTCACGATAGCTTTTAATTGCCCGTTTGCGACCGCAGTACTACTCAAATCCTCAAATTGCCCGTTCACCAACGCCTTCAACTGCCCGTTTTGGAAAACAACAAAGGTCAATTCATTATTTACAATGGCCATTAATTGTCCATTGACCATTGCCAGTAATTGGCCGTTGACCAATGCCTGCAACTGGCCATTCGTTATCGGAATTTCATATGTAATTCCATTGACCAGGGCCTTTAGCTGGCCGTTCGCCAATGATTTGACACTTTGAATTTCTACGGCAGATCCGTTGACCAATGCCTTCAATTGTCCGTTGACAAGGGCCAGCAATTGACCATTGACATAGGCTGCTTCCTGTCCGTTAACAATAGCCTTTAATTGTCCGTTCACAAGACTAAAGTCAGTAGTCGGTACATCCGTTATCACACCATTCACCAGGGCTTTTAGCTGTCCGTTCACAAGGGCTTTCAATTGACCATTTACCAGAGCTTTCAATTGTCCATTGGATAATGAAAGATCCTGTACCGTCTCCAGCTCGTTATTTTCCAATACCATCAATTGTCCATTCACAATGGCAACCAGCTTACCATTTGTCAATGGCTGCAACACTTCATTGACTATTGCTACCAACTGGCCGTTAACCAAAGGCATTACCTGTCCGTTAACCAGGGCTTTCAGCTGTCCGTTTACAATGGCTACCAGTTGTCCGTTTACGATGGCCTGCAACTGCCCATTGACCACCTGCATATACTGCTGCCCATTAACGATCGCCTGCAATTGACCATTAATAATTGAAAGGTCAATGGTTGCCGGAGCACCATTCACAATTGCCTGCAACTGTCCATTTGAAACAGCTGACCAAACTCCATTGACGAGCGCCAGCAACTGCCCGTTTTGGAACACCAGATCAGCTGCATCGACAAACACTGAATTTACCAAAGCTTTTAATTGTCCATTGACGAGTGCCTGCAACTGGCCGTTTACCATGGCCAATAACTGGCCATTTACCATCGGCTGCAATGTTCCGTTTGGAACCGCGGCTTTGGCCGTTCCATTAGTCAACGATTTTATATTCAGGAAACCACGGGCATTGGGAATGGAAGCGGGTGTGATCAAATTTGCCTCGGCAGGGTTATAACTCTGCAATGATTGAGCCGATACGTCAACAATGAATCGTTGTTCCCCTATTTGAGACGGATCAATAGTATTTACCATTGCTTTTAGCTGACCATTTTGTAATACAAATTTTCTGGCATTGAATACAGACTGGAAACTTGCCATGGTGCTCATATTGAGCAAATCATTCGGATTGATAGGATTTTGCGCATTGGCTCCATTTACTACGATCAATCCATTTTCGGCTAAATATTTCTTATGTAATGCCTTTACTTCTTCGAGCAGCGTCGCTGAATTGGATGGAGAAGAAGTCAATTCATAGTTATAATTGACCTCTCCCGGATACTCCCCGTATTTGATTTGCTGGTTTAGCGGCGTGATCTTCAACGGC
>JANOCH010000277.1:0-6413 GCA_031412015.1 Chitinophagaceae bacterium | reverse complement strand
TCTCCAGGCCACCTCTATCAACATGATAGATATGGTAGGCATAGGTCCGTTTGTGGTCATGCCATTTGTGGTCAGCCAATTTCAAGACGGCTTGTTTATATGGGCCTGGATATTCGGAGCTTTTGCGGCATTGGCAGACGCCATGATCTGGAGTGAACTGGGTGCTAAGTATCCATTAGCAGGCGGCACTTATAATTTTCATCGTATCGCTTTTGGTGAAAAGGGTGGGAGGCTAATGAGTTTTTTATTTGTATGGCAAACCAGCATACAAGCACCCTTGGTAGTGGCCTCCGGCGCCATTGGCTTTGCGCAATACCTATCTTATCTTGTTGACCTTACTTCTTTGCAACAAAAACTGGTTTCCGGCGGGTTGGTTATTCTTGTTTTCTTTTTACTCTATAGAAAAATAGAAACCATAGGCAAGATATCGGTTTTCTTAGGTTCGGTTGTGATACTGACTATTCTATGGATCATCATCAGTGGCTTCACCCATCAGCAACAGCCGGTAAAGCTATTACCTTCAGGAAATGAATCGTTTTTCAGTTATGCATTCTGGACGGCCATAGGGTATGGATCCCTTAAAACAGTGTATGCTTACCTGGGCTACTACAACGTTTGTCATTTGGGCGGCGAGATTAAGAATCCTGGCAGAAATATTCCCCGTAGTATTCTTATTTCGATAGCCGGCATCGCTTGTTTGTATTTGTTGATGAACATCAGTGTTATCGGTGTAATACCGTGGCAAACCGTAAAGGCTGAAGATAAATACCTCGTGAGTTCGTTTATGGAACAGGTGCATGGAAAGCAGGCGGGAGTATTGGTAACTGTACTTATTCTTTGTATTGCATTGGCTTCTCTCTTTGCAGTGGTATTAGGTTATTCAAGAGTTCCCTATGCCGCTGCAGCCGATGGTAATTTCTTTCAAGTTTTTTCAAAACTACATCCCACTAAAAATTTCCCCTATATCTCGTTGATCGTTTTATGCTCAGTAGGTTTTTTATTTAGCCTGTTTATGAAACTGGGTGACGTTATAACATCAATATTAGCTATGCGGATCATGGTACAATTTATCGGGCAGGCGGTAGGCGTTAGTTTATTGAGACGAAGGTTTGGTACGAAAGATCTTCCTTTCAAGATGTGGCTTTTTCCCGTACCTGTTGTAGTGTCTATTATTATCTGGCTGTTTCTCTTTTACTCAACCGGCTGGTTTGCATTATGGGGTAGCCTGATTGCGGCGGCAGGAGTTGTTGTTTATTTTATAGTTAACAGGCAAAAGACTAATCTTCCTGAATATCTATAGTTACGGGTAGTTTATATCTTGTTTTTACAGGCTTTCCTCTTTCCATTGCCGGCCTCCATGTAGGCATCAGCTTTAAGACCCTTAGCCATTCTTTGTCAAGAACAGAAATCAGGGATTTTTCTATTTCAAATTCTGAAAGGGTACCATCTTTTTCTATGGTGAATGCGGCAATAATTGTCCCGGATATTTTTATTCCGGTGTTTTCTAAAGAATCAGGAATTGTATACTCTTTTGCAAGAAATCTTTTCATTGGGCCCGTTCCACCAGGAAAGGATGCTTCACATTCTACCCAACAAATAAGTATAGCGGAATCTTTCGTTTTAACGGAAGATATTCCATTTTGGGCCGAACAATACCAACACCAAAATAAGACAGTTGTAAAAAGTAAGTTTTTTTGCATAGCAGTATGATATGGTATACCTGGAATTCCATAATTATTCTCTGGCTTTTGTTTTGACCAGGCATTTTTATCTGGTTCAGAAGAGATATTAAAAGCTCTGTTAAAAGATGAAGTTTTTCAATAATAATTGTTATCAACATATCCACATACTTGCAATGACGCTATTATCGTTAAATGATTTTTCTATTACATTTGTTGTTTACCAAAGAATCCAGAATGAACCATCCTAAAGGAAAACTGATAGCTATTGGCGGAGCAGAAGATAAGGGCACGAACCTGGAAACGGGAGATATACATCGCAATAATCTCAATTTTTTTGAACTCGGCATCCTTCGCCGGGTAATGGAAGAAGCCGGCGGACCGTCTTCCCGTATCGAAATTATTACCACAGCATCCATGATACCATACGAGGTAGGAGAGAATTACCTAAACGCATTTGGAAAGATCGGTTGCACCAACGTGGACGTAATGCATATCCGCAACCGGCAGGATACGATGAACAAAGATTTCCTGGAACGAATCCGAACCTGTGATGCGGTTATGTTCAGTGGTGGAAACCAGTTGCGACTCAGCGCCACAGATGGAGGTACCGAGTTTCTCCGGATCATGAAAAGACGCTACATCGAAGAGAACTTCCTAATCGCCGGTACCAGCGCCGGCGCGATGGCGATGAGCAATACGATGATCTATGAAGGCAACGCCACAAGAGCTCACCTGAAAGGAGAAGTAAAGATCACTACGGGCCTTGGTTTTATCACAACACTGATCATTGATTCGCATTTTGAAAAAAGAGGAAGATTTGGGAGATTGGTGCAGGCGGTGGCTGGAAATCCCGGTTGTATTGGTATGGGTTTGGGAGAAGATACCGGTATGCTGATAACAGAAGGTAATAAAATGGAAGCGATCGGCAGCGGCCTGGTAGTGATCATTGACGGACATGATATCATGCATTCTAATATTGCTGATATACCGGATGGAAATCCTGTCAGTATCGAAAATTTGAAAGTGCATTTTTGTGAGAAAGGAAATGGTTACCTGATCAATGAAAGAAAGTTTTTACCGGAAGCAACTGAAGGTGCGGTAATTAAGAAACAGGTGGATGTAGAATAGAAATCAACGCATTGTTTTCAATTCAAGCATTCCGTTACACCAAAACGTAACCCTAGTTTCATACAATCAACTTACAGAGCAATTCAGAGATTTCTTTATGCTTGTAAAAAGTCATCATATGTGTTCCACCTTCAATAGTATGATCGGCTTTTGTGAGGCGGTAGGGTAAAAGTTTATCCGCCGTACCGTGAATGTGTTTTACACCATCGGGGATGCTGGGTTCTTTCCAATGAAGAATGGCGTCAATTGCCCATTTCAAAAACAAAGGATCAGTGTCGGCTATAATAGCAGCCAGTAATTTTCTTTGCTCATCTTTTTCAACGCCTAATATCCAGTTAAGGAGAGTTTTATTCTTGATTAATTTTTCGGG
This sequence comes from Chitinophagaceae bacterium, assembly GCA_031412015.1. Classification (GTDB taxonomy): domain Bacteria; phylum Bacteroidota; class Bacteroidia; order Chitinophagales; family Chitinophagaceae; genus Terrimonas_B. Next base: position 3,233 of record JANOCH010000277.1, on the reverse strand, counting down.
AAGCCATTTGTATACAGGTAAATATTTTCCTACACGCAGGTAACCGGGAAATTCAGCAGACGACTTATTGCTGGCAATGATGATAACATTCATCAGTTTATCTTCTTTTGCCATTTCTGTCGCGAGCATACCGCCAAATGATACACCTACAATGGTGGGATGTTCTTCCGGGATTTGCATCCGGAGGCGTAACGCATAACTTTTCAACGATTCTTTTCCAAGTGGCTTAATCCATTCAATAAATTGTGGCTCGCAAAAGGAAAGATCCAAAAAAGAAAAAGCTCTTTTATCTGCACCCAACCCACTGATGAAATATACTTTCTTCATTCCAACTCCTTTCAAAGCCAGTGCTTAGACCGCCTGTATGAGGTAATAATTCTTTTTCCCTTTTTGTACCAGGATATACTTGCCATGAAGCAACATTGAACTATTGACGGTCAACTGCAGGCCCTCAACTTTTTTCCTGTTAATGCTTATTCCACCGCCCTGCACCATTTTCCTTGCTTCACCCTTGCTTGGGAAAATACCGGTGTCCGCTAAAAGAGAAACTACATCGATACCAGTTTCAATTTTATCTTTTTCAAAATCAGATTTTATCACTCCTTCCATCCCTTCCAGGTCTTCAATACTCAGGCTTTCGGCTGGTGCTGTTTGGTTGGAAAATAATTTGTTGGTCGTTTCGATAGCTTTCTCATACTCCAATGCACCATGAACAAAGCTGGTTATTTCCTCTGCCAATTTTTTCTGCAGCAGCCGTTGACCCGCATCCTTCTTGTGTTCCGCTTCGATCGCTACTATTTCATCCTGCTTCAAAAAAGTAAATATCCTTACCCAGTTCGCTGCATCCTCATCGCTTGCATTCAACCAGAACTGGTAAAACTGGTACGGTGAAGTTTTGTTCGCATCCAGCCAAACATTTCCCTGTTCCGTTTTTCCAAATTTGGTTCCGTCGGCTTTTTTGATCAGGGGACAGGTGAAAGCGAATGCTTCACCCCCTGTTTTTCTTCGCACCAGTTCGGTTCCGGTAGTGATATTGCCCCATTGGTCGCTACCACCCATCTGCATTTTGCAGTTCTTGTTTTCATATAACCAATAAAAATCATATCCCTGCATCAATTGGTAGGCGAATTCCGTATAGCTTAATCCTACTTCTCCCTCGATCCTTCGTTTTACGCTGTCCTTCGCCATCATATAATTGACCGTGATGTGCTTACCGGTATCCCGCAGAAAATCAATAAAAGTGATAGGTTTAAACCAGTCAAAATTGTTGACCATTTCAGCGCTGTTGGCGAGGGACGGGTTGAAATCGATGTATTTTTCCAATTGGGACCTGATGCCAGCAATGTTTTTGTTTAAGGTTTCTTCGTTTAAAAGGTTTCTTTCTTCGCTTTTGCCACTGGGGTCGCCGATCATGCCGGTAGCTCCGCCAATCAGGGCAATGGGTTTATGACCGGTTTTTTGCAGGTGAACTAACAATAATATGGGCACGAGGCTGCCAATATGGAGACTTTCGGCGGTGGGGTCAAATCCGATATAGGCGGTGGTCATTTCCTTTTGTAATTGATCTTCCGTTCCGGGCATGATGTCCTGGATCATCCCTCTCCAGCGCAATTCATCTATCAAATTCATGGGTTTATGTCAGTTTTTTTCGACAAAAGTAAGTCAGAACGGGAAAGCAGCCTGCAAATGCAATATTTTTCTAACCGCTTCGTTTTCAGTCGTTAGGTTTTCCCCTTCGTAAAAACTATGATTTTACCCCATGAAAGATTAGTTTTACGTCCGGCTTAACCCTGTAGAACTTTAGCCTCATTAATTGCTTATAAGAAAATCATCCGAATGAAGTCGCTCCGAACCTGGCTGTCCCTATTTGTAATGCTGATCTCCGTTTCCGCAACCGCACAATTTCGTAAATATTCCAACGAATTTTTAAACATTGGCGCAGGCGCCCGTGGTTTGGCTATGGGTAGTGCGCAAGTAGCCTCTGTCAATGACGGCACTTCCGGCTACTGGAATCCGGCGGGGTTAGTTGGTGTTAAAGAAAATACCCAGGTAAATATTATGCATGCTGAATATTTCGCCGGTATCGGTAAATATGACTACGCCAGCATTGCTTTTCCATCAGCTAATAACAAAAGCACGTTCGCTATCACGGGTTTGCGCTTCGCTGTAGATGACATCATGAACACATTGTTTCTTGTAGAGCCCGACGGATCTATCAACTACAATAATATCCAGGCTTTTTCATCCGCTGACTACGCATTCCTTCTTTCGTTTGCCAAAAAATTAAAAGACACAGAAAAAAAGAAAATAAATTTTGGTATCAATGCAAAAGTGATCCATCGTAATGTCGGCAAGTTTGCCAAGGCCTGGGGTTTTGGTATTGATGCCGGCTTGCAAATTCACCAGGGAAAATGGAGATTCGGTATTACTGGCCGTGATATTACAACCACGTTTAATTCGTGGGCATTCACTTTTACTGAAAGAGAAAAAGAAGCATTATATCTTACTAATAATGAGATTCCTGTTAAATCAACGGAAATGACGGCTCCCAGGCTGGTATTGGGAGTAGCTCGTGATTTTAAATTAAGTAAAAAAACAAGCCTGCTGGCTGAAGCCAATTTCGATCTCACCTTTGATGGGAAAAGAAATACACTTGTCAGTGCAGATCCCGTTAGTGCCGATCCGAAGCTGGGGCTTGAATTAAATGTGAATAATGTTTTTTTCCTGCGGACTGGTATCAACAATTTTCAAAGGGCATTAGCGGACGGAGATACCTTGAATCAAAAGAAGGTTTGGATTTATCAGCCCAGCGCCGGTGCCGGATTTAAGATCCAGAATGTAACGATCGATTATGCCTTCACCAACCTGGCTAATCAATCCAACCCGTTGTTTACTCACGTATTTTCATTGCGCTTGGATATGGTGGAGGCAAAGACAAAGAAAAAAAAGAAGAAATAGCATAGCAAAATCTGTACTACTTATAAACCACGATTAATGAAACGAATTATACTTTTATTGTTAACTGCTTTCTCGCTTTCTGCCGGGGCGCAGGTTTACAATAATGAATGGATTGATTACAGTAAAACCTACTATAAATTCAGGGTAGGGGTTACCGGTATCTACCGGATCAATTCAAGTGCACTTGCAACGATAGGCCTGGACAATACTAATGCCGACCATTTCCAATTGTGGAGAAATGGAAAGGAAGTAGCTATTTACACTTCCGTACAAAG
>JANOCH010000276.1:0-10290 GCA_031412015.1 Chitinophagaceae bacterium | reverse complement strand
CGTTTGGATCAGCGAGTTTTAATTTATTGGCATAGAGCAGTACATCATCCTGCTGCCGCATATTAAACGAAAGATTCATTAATTGCTTGTAGGTAGAAGCAGATCCATCTCCAAGGTCTACCAGTTTTTTGTACGTTTCCTTTGCATGGCTGAATTTGCGGAGGTCAACGTAAGAAGCCGCCAGTTCATTCACGATAACTTTATTCGTGTTATCATATTTAAAGGCTTTTTCAAAATTGCGGAGTGACTCCATCCTGCGACCGGTTTTTTTTTCATCCATGCCTCTCTGCAGGAAATAAGTGGCGCTGTCTATATTACTGGACGTTTGGGAAAATACCAACTGGCTGCTGAATACCAGTAGAACAGGTAAGAAGGTTATGCGGATCATAGGGTGGTCTTTAAGCAAATTAGAAATAAGGGTCGCATGCAAGATAATTTTAAGTGTCGACAAATGATAGTCAAAACATAAGTTATCTATAGTTGGTGTAACAAGTTAGGTTATTTCAGTAAGAATTATACCTGCCCGCATTGGTAATTTTACTCTACCGCGGTAATTCAGGTATCAATGCACCAACACTATGCTCATGTCAAACAGTAAAACGGTTTCTTCCCCCCGGTTTATTTTTTTAGCGCTGTTATTTTTTTGTTTAATGATTTCCACTTATAGCGAAAAAAGCATATGCAACATGACGACCGGATTTTTAAGACCAGTAGCCGATTTCGTTTTTATTAAATGAGTAAAATAATTTTTCTTTTAAGCCTGCGTTATTATTTTGATTCTCCCTCCAATATCTTTTTTCCTCACTTATTCTTATGGAATTTTTTTGATGCTGCGTCATAAAGCATTTAAATTTTTTATTGAAAGATTAACAGCCCGACCAGGCGATGACCGGTGATAATCTACCGTAAATCAGCATTTTTGCGCTGTTTATGTAAATGTGGGTTTTGCTTTTAGTGGTAAACTATATTTTACATCCCAGAACAAACCAACATGAGAAAACAAGTCCTCTTAGCTCTTAGCCTGGCTTTAATTACCGAATTGGCATTAGCCCAAACTTCTTCCCTTAAAGGTTCCGTCATTGATAATACCGATAACAAAAATCTTCAGAATACCGTCGTCTCGCTGATGAGGGCCAAAGATTCTGTGTTGGTGAAATTCGCCCGTGCAGACAAGGCCGGCAATTTTTCGATTTCCAATATTAAAGAAGGCGACTACATCGTCATGATCACCCATCCTTACCTGGGCGATTATTTTGATAAAGCGGAGATCAAACCCAATGCCGTTACAGACCTTGGCAAGATCAACATGATACCCAAGAGTAAGTTGCTCGCTGAAGTGATCATTAAGAGTGGATCGCCGATCCGTATCAAGGGTGATACCACCGTCTACACAGCGGATAGTTTTAAAGTGCGGGAAGGAGCGAACGTCGAAGAACTATTGCGAAGGTTGCCAGGCATACAGGTAGATAAAGACGGTAAGATAACCGCCATGGGAGAAAAGGTGACCAAGGTTTTGGTAGATGGTGAAGAGTTCTTTGGTTCCGACCCTGGTATCGCCACCAAAAACCTGAGAGCGGACGTATTAAAAGTGGTGTATGTATTTTATAAAAAAAGCGACCAGGCTGAATTTACGGGAATCGATGATGGTGTGAAGGATAAGACGATCAACCTGAAATTAAAGGATGATAAGAAGAAAGGGTATTTTGGAAAAGTGGAGGCCGGTGGCGGGTTGCCTGATATGTATAGTAATTCGGTCATGTTGAATGCCTTTAAAGGCAAACGAAAACTGGCAGCTTACGGAATCATGAGCAATACAGGAAAGACCAACCTCGACTGGGAAGATGCGAATAACTATGGTGGTGGAATGGAAGGTATGGAAACAGGCATTAGTGACGATGGGGGTATGTATATGAGCTTTACAAGTGATGGTGATAATAATTACTGGGGAGGTCGTAATGGTATCCCCCGAAACTGGAACGGCGGCCTGCACTACAGCAATAAGTTCAATAATAATAAACAGAGTCTCAATGGCGGTTATAAATTTTCCAAGGTGAATGCACCGGGAGTTACCAGTACATTTTCCAAAACCTTTTTGCCGGACACCAGCTGGTCTACCAATTCCATCAGCAACAACTATACATCGAATAATAAACATGCTTTCAATTTCATACTGGAGACCACTCTCGATTCGATGAACACGCTGAAGTGGACTACAAAGGCCAATGAAAATAAATCATTGACCCGTAGCAGCTATTACAGCGAATCACTCACCGATGACAATGATTCGATCAATAACAGCAGTCGCAACAGTAATAACAAAGGCGTTAATGATGCGATCACGTCTTCCCTGCTATGGAAGCATAAATTCAAAAAATTATCCCGTACGCTATCCATCAACGCCGACCTGAACTGGAACCGCTCCGACAATGAGGGATTGCTTTACTCGCTGAACAATTATTACCGTGGGGGATTGATCGATCGCAGGGATACCATTGACCAGCAAAATATCCGGAACAATGAAGGCAAAAGCTTCAGCACCAAAGTAGCTTATACGGAGCCGTTGCTTAAGGACATGTACCTAGAATTGAGTTATGCATTAAGCTACAATGCCAACAGCAATGAACGTATCACCAACGAAAAGGATGCAGCGGGAAAATATGAGGACCGTATTGATTCACTGAGCAATTCCTTTCAATTCAATCGTTTTGTGAATACTCCGGGTATTAACTTCCGGGTGAATAAAAAGAAATACACGTATTCATTTGGCTCATCGGTCGCCTTCAGCCAGTTTATACAAAAGAACCTGACGGACGAGACCCGGAGAAATTATGACTTCACGAATTTCTTTCCGCGGGCTAATTTTACGTATAAAATAAAGGCGAGTGAGAATATCCGGTTTAACTACAATGGATCAACTACAGCTCCTACGCTTGAGCAGCTCCAGCCGATCACCGTTAATACCGACCCGCTGAATATCTATATCGGTAACCCGGAACTTGACCAGGCTTTCCGTCATTCGTTCAATGTCAATTATAGTTCCTGGAACGCTTTGAAAGAAAGAAATATCTGGGGAGGTATGCGATTAAATCTGACGCAGAATGCCTTTACACAATTCAGTACCATCGATAGTGTTGGCCGCAGGGTTTATCAAACGGTCAACGTAGATGGTATCTACAATTTTAATGTGAACATTGATTATGGAATGAAGATACCAGATACGCAATGGAGATTCGGATTTGGACCTAATATTAATATCAACCGCAACATTGATTTTGTACGTGATCAGAAAACGAATGAGACGGTTAAAAATAAAACGGATACAAGAAGCTATGGCGTCAGGCTCAATATCGGGCAGTATGTCAAGGACAAATACAATTTCCATATAGGCCCCAATTTTGCCCTGAACAGCAGCAAAGCTTCGGTGAATTCATCGGCCAATGCCGAATACTGGCAGATCGAGGGCTGGGCGCAGGGAAATGTTACGCTGCCTAAAAATTTTGAAATAGGTTCTGATATTAATTTCCAGGCGCGGCAGAAAGATCCAAGGTTTCCCGCCAATAATAACTTTACTACCTGGAACGCTTCACTGATAAAAAGGGTGATGAAGAACGAGCTGGAATTCAAGGTGGCGGTGTATGATATCCTGAATCAAAACAGGGGTTATAACAGGAGTTTCAATAGCTACAGTTTTACCGAAAGCTATTACAACACGCTGAAACGTTTCTGGATGCTGTCGGTTACCTGGAACATTTCGAAGAATGGTAAACCGGCAGGATTTTAATTGATTTTTAAAAAAAGGAAGATGAAAAAAATATTCTTTGCGATATTGATCGGTTGTTGCGGCACGGTAAATGCGCAACAGTTTATTAACTCAGGCGCCATCGAGTTTGAAGTAAGAACCAATAATCATCGTGCATTGGGCGATGAAGGGATGTGGGTGCAGATGTGGAAAGATAAAATTCCCCAGTTTTCCACGACGTATTTTCAATACACCTTTAACGATAATAAGTCCGTTTATAAGTTTGACCGCTATGATGAGAAAACAAAACTTCCGCGTGGTTTTGGAATAAGTAACCCGGAAGATGATATTTGGTACAACGATTATACGACGGGAGCTTTCGCGAACTACCGGTATATATTGGGTGATAATTATTTGCTGGCGGGTGAGATATTAAAGATCGACTTGAAACTCTCCCCGAATGAAACCCGCGAGATCGCCGGTTTTAACTGCCGGAAAGCGACAGGCATTATTTTCGACAGTGTATATGTATTCGCTTTTTATACCGATGAAATTACTGTGAGTGGCGGACCGATGGGAATAAGCGGGTTGCCCGGAATGATATTGGGTATCACTATTCCCCGGATGTTTACCAGCTATATCGCCACTAAACTGCAGATGGCAGGTGTGGATGTAAGAACCATCGTAGCCCCGCAAAAAGGAAAGAAAAAAGAATTTGAATCTATTCGTAAAGATGTTGCAAAAGTTACAAAAGACTGGGGACAATGGGGAACGCAGGCATTGTGGAATATGTCGCTTTAAAAATATTTGTACAATCGGCGATTATAATTTTATGAAATTCCTATTCCTTGGCATATTTTTCTTGACCTTTTTATCATCTTGCCAGGACAGAAAAAATATTTTGGTAACCGGAACAATCACTGATGAGTTAACCGGAAAGCCCATTCCAAAGGCTGAAGTAGTTGTTGTATGTTGGTATATGTCTAGCTGGGAAGAAGCTGGTACCGAATCGCAAGCCATTGTTACTGATGAAAGGGGACGCTACCGGGCGAGGTTTGCAAAGGGACATAAAATCGGCGTAGCTGCAAAGGCAGTTGGCGCTGGTCCCGGTCGGCATTTCTCAGATTTAGAAGAAAATCAAATAGAAGTTAATCTCAAACTTGCTAAAATCAATGAAAACCCAACCCTGATTAAATATTTAAACACAGAATATACCGGCGATGAATTACCGTTTTTAAGGGTTCGGATTCCCTACCACGAAAACTCATCGGTTTACAGTTTCAATGAAATCGAAACTCTCGGGTTCGATTTTCATACACTTACTACAACTTCCGACACAGCGAATAGCGATATTTGGTTTAAACCTGTCATCAGGAAAGAATCGGAGTGGCTGCAGCCTTATATTCTTATTGCAAATAAAGGTGGTGGTATTATGCCGGTTTATTCTCATGAATTCAAATCGTCTTTTTTGTATGATAAGCCGGTCGCTCCCCAACAAGGGTATGTGCAAGAGTATGAGTTTAAGGGTAACGAGGATGGATTCTTTGTCTTGTGTAGGGATGGACGAACATACGGTAAGATTATTTTTGAAAAATCCTTAGTGAGCAGCGGAAAAGATGGCTTTACAGATTTCGGTCGCTATTTTAGTTGTTTATATCAACCAAACGGAACAACAAATCTTTTCTATTCAGCAACAAATATCGACCTGGAGAGTTTTTTAGTTGACGGAAGGCAAAGGTAGAACCAGAAAATTATAACATAGTTTCAGCTTGCCGCCTCTTTCTCTTTATGATTATTTTTTTAAAGTGATTTCTTTTATTGAAGAATTAATAGAGCCAGAAGGTAGCTTAAAGGAGAATACAACTTGGAATCAGCAATCTTGTGGATATGGTTTATTACTCTATAAAATTCTATCTCTAATTCTTTATTTAATCAATTCAAAGACAAAACTTTCATTCGGTTTTATCTCAAAACCTTTCAGCGGAAGAAATTCGCTTGTCACTATATTTCTCATTTTTGTAAAGCCCCCGGTTCTCTCTGCCAGCGTATCCCAATCTGGTGAAATGGCTTTGCTTCCTGTATTCGAGATCACCATTACTGTTTGCGCCGCATCGTAACGGAAATAAACATATAATCCATCTTTCGGTACAAATTGCATGAGTTTGCCTTTTGTTATCGCGGAAGATGTCTTACGAAAATTGGCCAGTGCGGCTACATAGGTAAAGGCTTCCTGCTCCTGCACGGTCCTTCCTTCTTTGGAAAATTTATTGACGGTGTCTTCTTTCCAGCCACCCGGGAAATCCTTTCTAACTTCAGCATCAGTGGGGTTTTTAAAATTCTTCATCAGTATCTCCGTTCCATAATACAATTGTGGAATACCTCTTAGAGTCAACAGCCAGTTGATGGCCATTTTGTATTTATTAAAATCTTCACCGATGATAGAATACACCCTGTCAAGATCGTGATTGTCTAAAAAAATACAATGGCGTGTCGGGTCCTTGTAAACGATATCCTGCGCCAGCGTAGAGTATAATCGGTTTACACCATCGCTCCATCCGAATGGTTGTTTCAACGCATCCAGCAATGCATTGCACAAGGGGAAGTCGGTGATACCGGGGCAATTGTGTTTAAACGGAATGGTGAAGTTATTTTGTGAAAAATAAGCGGCGTTGATCACCGATGTTACCAATGTTTCACCAAAGACAGTCAGCTTTGGAAATTCTTTTGCCAGCGCTGTATTTATTTTATTAAGAAAAACTTCATCGCTATAGAAGTAGGTATCGATTCTCCAACCGTCAATACCAAATTCTTCCGTCGCCCAGATAGCATATTGAATGAGGAAATTAGACACATAAGCATTCTGCTGGTTCAGGTCTACTAAAAAAGGAGTGAACCAACCGCTTATAGCTATTTTTTTGTCAATAGCCGACGCGTAAGGATCAACGATGGGTTGATCTTTATAAGATGTATTGGTATATGAGGGCCATTGATTTACCCACTCTTTCATCGGCATATCTTTTATCGACCAGTGATCCTGGCCCAAATGATTATACACGGCATCCTGTATGAACTTTATCCCTTTTGCGTGGGATGCATCAACCAATTTCTTATAGGCTTCATTTCCTCCGAGCCGGCGGTCAACATGGTATTGATCCGTAAAAGCGTAACCATGATAGGTGCTGCGGGAAGTGCCGCCCTCCATGGTTCTTGTCATGTCATTTTCTACTACCGGTGTAGGCCAGATAGCCGTAACGCCTAATTCCTTCAGGTAATCAAGCCTTTCTTCTATTCCTTTCAGATCACCACCATGACGATCAAAAGGATTGTTGCGGTCATGCCCGGTGTCACGCATATCAGCAAAGAAATCATTCGATGGATCACCATTGGCAAACCTGTCAGGCACTAATAAATAAATAAAATCAGCTTGTGTCACTCCCTGTATCCGGCTTTTACCATTTTCCTTGCTGCGGGCTTTTAATTCATAGTCTATTTTGATGCCGGTAGATGGCGGGCCAAAATTAAAACTGCGTTTACCGGGCTTCGCATTTTTATCTATGACCAGGTCCAAAAAAATATAGTTTGGATTTTCAACCCTGTTAACAGCTTTCAGTACTACTCCATCGGCCAATTTCATACCTGCGGCGGAAAGTTTATACATGGGAATCTTACCTGCGATATCCTCCTGGTGAATGATCAACTGCAGGTTTTGATTTTTCATGCCCGTCCACCAGTGTGTGGGATAGACATTGAGCTGCTGCGAAAAAGAAATCAATACGGAAAACAAACAGGCGGTAAAAGAAAAAAACTTTTTCATAAAAAAATTATATTGGTCTTTGTTCTTCTATTTCAAGTTTGGCTGTTTCTGTTTCATCAACCCGGGATTCTTTGATAAAAAAGAAACAGATAAGAGCTGCCAATATCATTAAAGCTCCACCGATCTGTACGGCAGCGAGACGGTCATTTCCTAAAACATTTTTCATCAGCCAACCGAAGCCAAGGGAAGCGATGATTTCCGGAAGTACGATAAAGAAATTAAAAATGCCCATGTAAATTCCTACTTTATCTTTTGGCAGACATCCGCTCAGCATGGCGTAAGGCATGGAAAGAATACTGGCCCAGGCTATTCCAATGCCAGTCATTGATACGAATAGCAAATATTTATTTTCAACCCAGCTTACACTTATCAATCCTATCGCCCCGATAAGCAAGCAAAGACTATGGGTCTTCTTTCTGCCTAATTTATCCGCAATGAACGGTAATACAAAAGCAAATAATAAAGTGATAACACTGTAATAAGATAAAGTTAGGCTGCCGAAATCCGCTCCTTCAGCATATACCGGATCGCTGGCATCCTTTCCTCCAAAAACATTGACCGCTACGGCGGTAGTGTAATAGAACCACATAAGAAAAAGCCCCGGCCATGTGAAGAATTGTACTAATGAAACAATTCGCATTCTTGCCGGCATGTTGGTCAACGCATGTAAGATTTCCCTTGCCCCACCTCCGAATCCTTTATTCGATTCTTTCACTTTTTCTTTAAAACCAACATCTGATGGTGGATATTCCTTTGTGGTGAAAACTGTATATAAAACGGCTGAAAGAAAAAAGAAAGATCCGATATAAAATGACCACTTCACATTTTCGGGGATACTTCCCTGTTCTGCGGTATTTGCGAATTGAAAAACATTTTTCATCATCCACGGCAATGCCGATGCGATACTACCTCCAAGACCGATCATCAGGCTTTGCATGATAAAACCTCTGTTCACCTGTGAGTCGGGAAGTTTGTCGGTAACAAATGCCCGGAAAGGCTCCATGGCGATATTGCCAAACACATCCAGTATCCAAAGCAAACCGGCAGCCATCCATAAGGCACTACTGTGGGGCATGAATATTAGAGCGATAGAGCTGCATATAGCGCCTATCATAAAATAAGGCCTTCTTCTACCCCATCTCGGATGCCAGGTCCTGTCACTCAAATAACCAATGACAGGTTGTACAATTAATCCGGTGAGAGGCGCCGCAAGGAACAAGATTGGAACTTCGTCGGGGTTTGCTCCCAGGTTTTCATAAATGCGACCCATATTGGCCCGTTGCAAGTCCCAGCCAAACTGAATGCCAAAAAAGCCAACACTCATATTTATTATCTGTGCAAGACTAAGTTTCGGCTTATTACCGGTATAAGCAGTTGACATAAGCAATCATTATATTCCTTTCGCGAAAGGAGTGTATTAAAATTCGAAAGAGTCAGAGAACCTTTACAGGACTGAAGTTCCTGCCGATTTATATGGAAGATAGTAAGTTTATGTAATAAATACAGCCATTAAAATAGGAAAAAATAAAACTTGTCTCCTGCAATACCAAAATGGATTTTGAAGACAAGTTTGCACTAATTTTTAGGACGACCAACCGCGCTTAAATTACAAAGCCATTCGGGATGATAGCTCCTTTTTTAACCACTACTATTCCATCTTTTATGGTATAGAGAGGTTGGTCCGTATTTTCAAGATGTGTACCGCCGTTGATGCGAACATCGTCTCCGATGCGGCAGTTCTTATCTATGATCGCGTTTTTAATATAACACCTGTTGCCGATACCCAGCAACGGAATACCTTTCTCATTGGCTGAGGTGATATCCGCCAGGGTTTCATAATAGTCATTTCCCATTAGGTAACTGCTGACGACGGTCGATCCATGTCCTACCCGCGAACGGATACCTACTACGCATTGGTCCATTCGCGATGCGTTGATAATAGAGCCTTCTGCAATGATCGTTTTTTCCAGGGTAGTACCACTTACTTTAGCCGGAGGCAACATGCGGGCACGGGTATAGATAGCTTTGTTGTTGTCAAATAAATTAAAATCGGGCAGATCATCAGTTAATCCAAGATTGGCTTCAAAGAAGGAATAGATATTACCGATATCGGTCCAGTAACCATCATATTGGTAACTGACCACTTTACATTTATCAATTGCTTGTGGAATGATCTCTTTACCAAAATCGGTTGCTTCCAGGTAATTGTTCTGCAGGTAATCAAACATCAGTTGCCGGCTGAAAATATAAATTCCCATCGAAGCAAGGTATTTCCTTCCCTTCTTTTTCATTTCTTCACCGGTATCACTTTCCCATTCTCCCAACACTTCTTTTTTGGGTTTTTCTATAAACGAAGTGATAAAGCCGTCTTTATCTTCTTTCAGAATTCCAAATTCCGGGGCTTCCCTGTCGGCAACGGGTATGGTGGCGATAGAAATATCCGCATTTAATTTTTTATGGTTATCCAGCATTTCCTGGAAATCCATTTGGTACAACTGATCGCCGGATAAGATCAGTACATAGTCGCTTTCAAACGGAGCTATATGCCGGAGACTCTGTCGCACCGCATCAGCAGTTCCCTGGTACCAGGTCGGGTTGTCAGGTGTTTGCTCCGCCGCCAGTATATCAACAAAAGCAGAACTGAAAGCGCTGAAGTGATAAGTGTTTTTGATGTGACGGTTAAGCGACGCTGAGTTGAACTGCGTCAATACAAACATGCGATTGATGCCGGAGTTCA
>JANOCH010000275.1:0-7664 GCA_031412015.1 Chitinophagaceae bacterium | reverse complement strand
GCCCCCAACATTTTGTCTTAGTGTGTTTATTTTTTTCATATCTAACTATTTATCTAACAGGGTAAAACTGACGGCCTTTTTTACTCTGGTTTTTACCGACAATCCCGTGGGACTCCGGGATTTCGGGGAGCAGGTATTTTTATTCGGCACCATAGGCCGGAAATGTGTGAATAGTGTAACTATCTCTTATTATTATGTAATAACCCTACCCCCAAAAAAGCTCAGCTTTACAGACTATTTGGTTGAGCCTAAAAAAACCGTGTTAGTTTGTGAAAATTATTCCCCCGGCTTTGAAAAACTCAATCCCTGGCGATCAATATTTCTTCCATTTCTAACAATTTTACTACTTAAATTATTATATAATGAAAAAATCATGTATGTTAATGGTGTTCGTGTTTTTGGGATGCCTTGCCGCTTCACCTCAGTCAAACTTTACCACTATTACCATCAATAAAAAACTTCAACCCGGACTGGTATTGGAATTACCAAACAATACGTCTGTAGCGGAAGGTACAATACTTCAAAAGCTAAAAGAAACCGGTTATACCCCGGAAACAAAAGGAAAGTTGTTCTGGAAAAAAAATAAACTGGATGGTTTTTATGTGTTTAACGGCGTTGAATTAGCGGCGCTTAACAACCAGAAGCTTGATATGTATTTCAAAGTTGACCCGAAAAGCAAATCGCAAAAAGATCAGTCGATAATCTACCTGCTGGTGAGCAAGGGCTACGATAATTTTATTTCACCGGAAGTTGATACCGCGACTTTTGCCGCCGCCACAGCTTTTCTCAACGGTTTCGTGGCCGGAACCGCCAGCTACCGCCTGAACCTGGATATTGAAGAGCAGGCAAAAGTGGTGAAGGCTGCAGAAAAAAAATTGGCGGATCTTGAGGATGATGACAAGGCCCTCACCAAAAAAATTGAAGAACTCCAGGCTGACCTGCGCAATAAAAAAGATGACAAGGTCATGCAGGAAAAAGAAATTGCCAACCAGAAAGCGAAGCTGGAAGAATTGAAAGCAAAAGTTATTAACCAATGACCGTCAATTCTTTTTCTTACTTTCGTTCATGATCGCCGGTTTTTTGAAATCAATTTTTCTGATATGGCTGAAATTTTACGTCGAAACAATGTGAAGGTTATCGGAAACGGCGAAAAGGTCATGCTGTTTGCCCATGGTTTTGGTTGTGATCAAAATGCCTGGAAGTATATCAAGAGTGATTTCGCTTCGGACCATCGATTGGTGCTGTTTGATTATGTGGGTGCGGGAAATTCGGATACTAGTTCCTATGACCCCCAAAAATATAATTCGCTGGATGGGTATGTTACGGATCTTCTTGAAATAGGTGAGACCCTGCAATTAAAGGATGTAATATTTGTCGGTCATTCTGTAAGTTGTATGATCGGGGCTTTGGCGGCTATCAAACAACCGTCCATGTTTAAAAAACTCATTTTTATCGGCCCCTCGCCATGTTACATTAGTAAAGAATCTTATACAGGCGGTTTTGACCAGGAGACGATTGATTCATTATTGGAAACCATGGAAGAAGATTATATCAGTTGGGCAAGATCATTAGCGCCGGATATTATGGGAAAAAATGGTGACCCCGGGGCTGGCAACGAACTCTCAGACAGTTTTTGCTCTATTGACCCGGTTATAGCAAAGCAATTTGCCAGGGTTACTTTTTTATCGGATAATAGGGAAGATCTTCCATTAATTCCGATAGCTTCACTGACCATACAATGCTCGGATGATATGATCGCTCCGTTAGCCATTGGAGAGTATATTAATCAACATACACCTGGCAATACATTGGTGGTTCTGGAAGCTTATGGTCATTGCCCGCACATGAAGTATCCCGTAGAAACAATTGAAGCGATACGGGCTTACTTATAATTTAGAGAAAGCCCTTTTACAGGCTGAATGATTTTTTTATAGTACAAAAACAAGTTAAATGTTGCCCGAATCCAATAGAGAAGAAATTTCCGTAAACGAGTTATCTCCATCTGAGATATATGACCTGTATGCTCCTGCTGTTTATGGCAAAATTCTGGGCATTGTTCATAAAGTACCCATCGCAGATAAACTATTGGAGAAAGTTTTTATCGAGGGTTTACAGGACAAAAATTTATTTTCCAACATTGCAAGACCTCCCCTGCTCTCCCTGTTAAATCAGTCCCGTGAGAAATGCTACCAAACCATTAAGGCCCTGAACATATTCAATGAATGCTGTGCGGGTTCAAGCGTTTCTATGACGGATAAAAAATAACTTGTTACCGGGTATAAGTAGATTTTTTTAAGCAGCCACTCACCTTAATTTCCTTAGCGAGAGCTGCAGATATAATCATTTGTACTAAGGGGACTTGCGATTTAATACGGTTTGGCCCATACCATGCCGCGGTTATTTTTTTGGGCTACCAGGGTAGTTATTACTGATACTTGTGCTTAGTATCCATACACACCTTTCATTTGATCCCTGCAAATCTATTTAGCTTTTACCCGAAAATTGTTTTGATCTCCCGGGTGCTACGGGCTGGTTTGGTCTGATATATCATATTCGGAAGAAGGGCGACACAGGCTAAGTAAGACGGTGAAACCTTGTCACAGCAATTTCGAAACATCATCCCAGGTATACCGGCAGGTTTTTGATACGGTTCCGTCCTCGTTTTCCTTATCGATCGTTTCAAAGCAAGTGCCACCCAGGCGTTCATAAACGACCCTCGCGTTTTTGTTGGCCTCAAATACCCACAGGAACATTTTCTTGTTATCGCTTTTTTCATGGATCATTCTTGCCGATTCTTTGAACAACATTTTTCCGACACCTGATCGTTGAAAATTCATGGCGACATGGAAGTTGTCTATCAATGACCCAAAGACAGGGTCAACATTTAGAAAAGCGCAACAGAACCCGGCGATCGTCTCATCCAGTTCGGCAATCGTGACGACCTGGTTTTCCGCCGGGGATTTGAATCGTTCATACCAGGTATTCAGGCGGTCTTCCTCCACGTCATTATCGAGGTAGTTGTCGCTTAAAATGCCGCGGTAATGCTGGCGCCAGCTATTGGCATGCAGTTTCGCGATGGCAGTGTAATCGGAGTATTGGGCTGGTCGTAGCTTGATCACGATAGAATCCGTATTTTTTCCAAAGCTAATTATTTATGCAGGCAAAAGGCAGGCTAGGGGCCGATCAATACAGGCAGGTGACGGATAATAGTTTTTAATGTGGTTAGCTGAAAGCATGCGTTTCTTCAAAGCTTTATTACCATTTTTCCCTTGTGCTCTCCTTTCGCGAAGATCCTGAATGCATCAGCGGCCTGGTCCAGCCGGTAAGGTCCATCTATCACCGACTTGATCTTCCCGGCTTCGAAAAGTTCGTTCATATAAGCGAGGTCCTTGTTGGGCTTCAGGGCGACGATGCGAAAATATTTTTTCCGGATGATCGAGATCCATGGCCCCAACAATAAGCACTGGAGCAGCCGGCCTATGGAACCTCCCACCGTGACATAAACTCCACGGCGATTCAATGCACGGGTATAATCAAACATCGAACGATTCGTCTTAACGTCAAGGATCAGATCGTAGCGCTGACCGTTTTTAGTAAAATCTTCTTTTGTATAATCAATGACATGATCAAAGCCCACCGATCGCAGCATATCCAGTTTGCCGGTACTGTCAACACCCGTCACTTCAACGCCGTATAATTTCGCTATCTGCACACCGTATGTACCAACGCCGCCACCGGCGCCATTGATCAATATCTTTTGTCCGGCTTGCATTTTTCCTTTGTCAATAAGACCCTGTACCGCCAGCATGGCCGCCTGTGGTATCGCCGCCGCTTCTTCGAAACTCATGCTGGCAGGTTTAAGCGCTATGGCGCACTCCTTAGCACAAACAAACTCGGCGAAACCTCCCCATTGGCCACTCAGATCACCATACACTTCATCACCCGTTTTAAATTGCGTTACATTTTTGCCAATAGCTTCTACCCGTCCTGCAATATCAGAGCCGAGTATTGTTCTCTTTGGTTTCCGCAAACCGTTTAACATCCGATTGACGAAGTCCCCCGTGAGAAGACCCCAATCCCAATCGTTGATGGATACCGCATGCACCTTCACCAGGACTTCATCGTCCTTTGGATAAGGTCTTTCTATTTCTTTTACCAGTAATACTTCAGGGCCTCCGTATTTGGTGTAGATAAGTGCTTTCAATTTTGACGTGATTCTTTTTTCTTACCGAACGCAATTATTTGCCAGGGAAGTTTTGAAACATCGTCCCAAATATACCGACAGGTTTTTGATATCGTTCCATCCTACGTTCTTTATCGCAGTTCGTGTTGTTGGTGAAAGAAAAAACCACCGGCCGGTGTGTTGTATTCTGGCCCACCCGCAACGGCGGAGCTCATTCTCTTTTTAAAATCTGTCCTATAACGAAAAAGCTTATTGGTTTCTTTGCGGGTACACCATCAGAAGCGATACTTTCCAGTTTCCGTCAATATCTTTCCTCCAAATATGCAACACCTTGTTACGTATCATGTGAATTGTTCCGCTTGAGTCGGGCATGGGTACTGCATTTCCATCTAAAGAATAAGCCATACTTCCGTCATTCGAAAATTGAATAATGTTAGGCTTTTCATCGTCATCCCATTTAATGTCCAATTCAAAATTGGTAGGAGCCTCTGCATATATCTTAGTTACTTCTTCTTTTCCCTTGATGAATTCGGGTTCAGTCCCTATTATTAATGCATCGCCGGCGTAATAATAAGCAAGTGAATCAGGTTTTCCGGTTAATGCTTTCTTTGACCAGTCTGTCCAAACAGAAGTAATTTTATTTTCCTCTTCTTTAAAATTAACTTTTGCTTGTCCGCAACCAGCTAATATCACAAAGAAAGTAATTACTGCTATCGAAACAGAGTTATTGCTTTTGACGTATTTCATACTATAAAGAAGTTTATTTTTAAATGGGGCTATTCCAATGGCTGTCTATTACCACTTTATCACCGACTTTATATTCTAATTTAGAAAGTAAATCATTAAACGCCAGTTCCAAAGGTCTTTTAATTGTAATTGAATTAAAACTTTCGAAAAAAGTCATTGTATTAATTATGGCACTGAGAGGCATAGTAAGGTTTTTAAAAAAGAATTTTTCATCCGCTCCTAACTTTTTCATCCACTCATAAATCTCAACCAGGTGTGACAAGGCTGTATCTATCGCGGTCTTGCGAATATTGTCGTCCGACATATAAAGCGCTTGTGAAATATATCCTAATCCATGAATTCCTTTGAAAAATTCAATTGTTTTATTTGATTTCTTAGTTTGAGCAATAATTTGTTGGAGAACGGTGTAGCATTTGGATATAAAAATTCATAGCAAAAGCCAATGCAATTACCATAAGAAAATTTGTACGACGGTGAACTCAAACGATTATGGTAGCGGTGCAAGTGCTATAAGTTCTCCATCAGATCATACTAGCATCAAATATTCCCCTTCCCCATCTCCCCCACCGCCCAATCACAAGCCCTTGCCGTCAGCGCCATATAAGTCAACGAAGGATTGAGGCAGGAACCGGAGGTCATGCAAGAGCCATCGGTAATAAGTACATTGGGTACTTCGTGTAGTTGGTTACGTTTATTCAATACGGAAGTTTTCGGATCATGGCCCATACGGGCAATACCCATTTCGTGATTGGCATTACCGGGGAATGATATTTTGCCTCTTACCTCTACGTCTTTAAAGCCGGCGGCTTCCAGCATTTCTTTGCCGGTGACAATAATATCTTCATGCATGGCCTTCTCATTTTCTTTAAACTCGCAGTCTATCGTTATCATCGGCCGGCCAAAGGGATCTTTTTTATTGCTGTCGAGCGTGATCCGGTTGTCGGCATAAGGCAAGCATTCACCAAAGGCATACAAACTCATTCGCCAGGGGCCTGGTTCGGAGACAGCTTCTTTTAATTCCGCGCCAACGGGTATATCGCTTTGCTGTCGTGGCCTTGATGCACTGCCCCCAAAATGATAACCGCGGAGAAAGCCCTGTGTTTTATCATTTACGTTCCGGAAGCGGGGTATGTATACATTGGTTGGGCGGCGTCCATAATAATACATGTCTTCAAAACCTTCTACACTGGCGCTGAAGGAAAGTCCTTTGTGATGATCCATCAGGTTGCGGCCCACCTGGTCGCTGCCATTGCCCAGTCCATTGGGAAAACGGTTGGAAACAGAATTCAATAGTATCGCCGCTGTTGCTACCGTAGAGGCATTCAGGAAAATGATCTTCGCATAAAATTCTTCGGTCTGTTTTGTTTCGGTATCGATGATCTCCACGCCTGTTGCTCTTTGTTTTTGTTCATCATAGATCACTTTGTTCACCAATGAATGTGGTCTTAGCGTTAAATTGCCAGTAGCAATAGCCGCAGGTATGGTACTCGCATTGGTACTGAAATAGGCTCCGTAAGGACAACCACGATGACAAAGATCACGGGCCTGGCATTGTCCCCTTCCCTTTACCGGTTTGGTAAGATTGGCGCTTCGGCCAATGATCACCCTACGATCATTATATTTTGTTTCGATCTTTCCTTTAAAATATTTTTCGACCGCGTTCATTTCAAAAGGCGGTTGAAATTCTCCGTCGGGAATAACGGAAACACCATCACGATTGCCATTGACGCCAATAAATTTTTCCACATAATCATACCACGGCGCGATGTCTTTATACCGTATCGGCCAGTCTACGCCATGACCATCGCGGAGATTGGCTTCAAAATCAAGGTCGCTCCAGCGGTAACAGGCCCTTGCCCATAACATCGAACGGCCACCGACAATATCGCCACGTATCCAGTCGAAGCGTTTGGTTTCGGTGTAAGGATTTTCCTGGTCGTTGATATAGTAATGTTTGTTGTCTTCGCGGAAGGAGTAATGCCGGCTTTGCACGAAATTCTTTTCTTTTTCTGCCGGTGTAAGTGATAAGCGATGCGGAAATTCCCATACGTTCTTGGTAGCCGTGGGATAATCGCCGTGCTCCACATGACGTCCGCGTTCGAGCAACAAAACTTTTAATCCTTTTTCACAAAGTTCTTTGGCGGCCCAACCGCCACTGATGCCGGAGCCAACGATGATGGCGTCGTACGTGTTTTGTTGTTTTGCTTTGGTAAGGATGTATGGGGGATCGCCGGGCATAGCACAAATGGGGTTTAGGATGATTCGCTAAAGATAAGGGAGATATGTTTTTCGCCACGGATGAAAATAGGTAAATACAATGTTGGCGGCAGATGAACACAGATTGACACAGATGAATACATTGTTTGCCACGAATTAACACAAATAAATATATTGTTGGGCACAGATGAACGCGGATTGACGCAGATGAATACATGTTTGCCTCAAATAAACACAGATTTTATATTCACAGAATCTGTGTTTATTTGCGTTCATCTGTGGCAAAAACATTTCATTCGTGTTCATTCGTGGCTACCCTATCTAAAATGCTTTTTCATTTTTTGCGGATAGTCGGCGAAGGCAATTTCGGGTTCGGCTAATTCGGGATGCCATAGTTTTTCCCACTCGAAACTATAATAGCCTTTGTATCCGCCTTTGACCAACAGATCAACGGCTTCGAATACCGGCACTTCACCTTCGCCTAAGAATTTGTATTGCGGTTTGCCATCAAGAATTA